>JBAPTX010000315.1:0-2630 GCA_049282375.1 Calditrichia bacterium | reverse complement strand
GTGGTGGTATTCCGGGAAAACACTGAAGATGTATACGCCGGGATCGAATGGGCAAGGGGCAGTAAAGAGGCTAAAAAAGTAATCGATTTCCTGAATAGTGAATTCAGTACCCATATTCCCGAAGATTCCGGGATCGGCATTAAACCCATCAGCGAAACCGCCTCAAAAAACCTGGTGCGCAAAGCAGTGGAATACCTGCTTCTTAATAACCGCAAGTCTCTTACGCTGGTGCATAAGGGAAACATTATGAAATATACCGAGGGTGCTTTTAAAGACTGGGGTTATGAACTGGCCGAACAGGAATATCAGGGGCAGTTCATTACCGAAAATGATCTTTACGAACGTTTCGGGGGCCGTATTCCCGAAGCCAAAAAAGTGATCAAGGACCGTATTGCCGACAACATGCTGCAGCAGATACTAACCCGCACGGATGAATATGATGTGATCGCCACCCCCAATTTAAACGGGGATTATCTGAGTGATGCCTGCGCCGCCCAGGTTGGCGGGCTGGGAATGGCCCCGGGTGCCAATGTTGGCGACGTTCACGGCCTTTTTGAAGCCACCCACGGGACAGCGCCCAAATATGCAGGCATGGATAAAGTGAATCCATCTTCACTCATTCTTTCCGGCGCCTTAATGTTCCAGTATTTGGGCTGGCCGGAAGTATCCCGCTTGATTGAAGATGCGCTGGAGCGCACTATTTCCAAAAAACAGGTCACCTATGATCTGGCACGCCAGCTGGATGGGAAGACAGAACCATTGAAGACATCCGAATTCGGACAGGCCATTGTGGAAAATTTTAAATGAGCAGTAAAGCATCCCGGCATTTCAGTTCAGGCGGCAGTCACCAGAACAGTGCTCCTTATCAGGTTCTGGCGCTGATTTATGATGAAGTGATGGCCCATGTTGAATATTTACGCTGGGCCAGGTATATCCGTCGTATCATTAACCGCTACCACAGAAAACCTTATGCTATTCTGGATTTGGGATGCGGCACCGGTAATTTTATAGCGGCGCTGGGCAAATTAGGTTTGGCTGCGGACGGGTGTGATCCCTCTGCGGCCATGCTGAAACTGGCGCAGAAGAAAAACCCAGACCGAACCCTTTGGCTGGACAGCCTTCCCGCACTGGAAAACTCCCCCTCCCAATATTATTCTGTAATGACTTGCCTCTATGATTCTATTAATTATTTAATGGAGCCACAAATCTTAGAGGACGCTTTCAGGCGGATTTACCAACTGCTGCCTCCCGGCGGGCTGTTCATATTTGATGCAGTGAGCGAAATCTTTTGCCAGGTATATTTCAACGGGTTTACCGAAGAGGAAATTGTTGACGGGAAGTTTGCTTATCTGCGCCAGTCCCGTTACGATACCGTTGCCCATCATCAAATCAATGAATTTACTATTTATACGCCGGACGGGATATTCGAAGAACACCATGTTCAGGCGATTTATCCCTTCAGGCAGATAAGGAATATCATCAAAAACAATACGGAGTTCCGGCTGCTGGCGGTCTATGAGGATTTTACTTTCTACAAGGCATCGGAAGACAGCAACCGTGCTCATTTTGTTTTGCAGAAACCCAAAAGTTAATGATTGAGTTTTTTAACGTTTCCTATTCTCCTCAAAAACGGGTCATTTTAAATAATATCCGTTTGCGTATCCACCGGGGTGAATTTGTTTACCTGATCGGCAAAACCGGGGCAGGGAAGACAACACTGCTGCGGATGATTTATATGGATATTTTTCCCAGCCAGGGAACTGTGAAGGTGGAGATGTTTACTTCCGCGAAAATAAAAAAGCGCCAGATTCCATATCTGCGCCGCCGGGTAGGTGTGGTTTTTCAGGATTTCCAATTACTGCCGGACCGGAATGTTTTTGAAAATGTGGCCTTTGCCATGCGGGTGGTCGGTGCCGGTCGAAAGGAGATCAAAAACCGGGTGCTCACGGTTTTAACGCAGGTGGGATTAAACCATAAACGGTATACGATGCCCCATTTGCTTTCCGGCGGTGAGAAACAACGGGTTGCCATCGCCCGCGCCCTTGCCAACGAACCGTTTGTTCTGCTGGCGGATGAGCCGACCGGCAATCTGGATCCAGAAGCATCCCTGGATGTGCTGGACCTGCTGGAGCGTATTAACAAAAGCGGCACAGCAGTTTGTATGGCCACCCATAATTACGGCCTGATTAAACATGCCCCCCACCGCACTATTTTATTAACGAATGGGGAAGTTCAAAAAGAATATGACGCCGGCCAGATTAGCGCGATATAAAAAATGGATATGATATTTATTTTAAAAGAAGGCATTGTCAGTTTAAAAAGGGCGCGCATGTCCGCAGTGGTGGCAGTTACTGCAATTGCACTGTCTCTGACACTGCTGGCCGTCTTCGCTGTGGCCGGTCTGAATTTAAATACCTTTTTCAACATCTATAAACAAGTGCAGTTGGAAGTATTTCTGGAACCCGGCATCAGGCAGAGCCGTCTCAATTCCCTTAAATCTGCAATTGCAGACCTGCCCCAGGTGGGTGCTGTCGAATATATCAACGCAGAAGAAGCACTCGCGGAATTTAAGAAGAGTTTCGGTGAAGACATTGCCACTGTTTTAGATGAAAATCCTCTTCCCCCTTCTC
>JBAPTX010000314.1:0-1636 GCA_049282375.1 Calditrichia bacterium | reverse complement strand
GAGCATACGGTAAAATGGGACGGCAGGGATGATGCCGGGCGGGAAGCCGCCAGCGGGGTGTATGTGTATCAGTTGCAGACTGCCGATGCTGTGCAAAGCCGTAAAATGCTGCTGCTGAAATAAATTGCGGCGGCAAAGCAGTGCGAAAGCACCCGCAAGATGCTGCTGATGCGGTAAATGGTCGTCCTGATATGGTTCCTTTTGGAATCACTCGACGACCGGGGAATTTCCCGGAGAGATAGCCCTGGGTGACATACCGAGGTTCAGAAGAACAAAAGAAAAAAGGGCGTCAGCCCTTCACTCACGGCTTTCTGCCTGCAGCAGGTGCGTAAATGCATGCTCATTAAATAATTCAGGGAGAAGATGATGAAAATCCGGTTAATGATTTTATTACTATTTTTTCCCGCTGTAATTTTGGCACAAAACGATACCACCTTTTCCGAATTGCGCGGTATGGAAGACATTTCCGGCTGTACCCATTTATTTTACAAGCAGGCCTCCGGAAATTTTTCTCTTTTTCGCAACGATGTTTATCACTGGGATCTGCAAACCGGTACCGATACCCTGTTTCTGGAGGAATACAACAGATATTTTCCACCCTACGATTATATTTTGTCTATAGAAGATTACGAATTCTGGTATAACGATCCCGCCCGGTATATCTACGCGGGGGCATCTTCCGTTGTTGATCCGACTGCCTACATCAGCAGATATGATACGAATGATGTTTTTATGTATTTAGGCGAAGTGGAAAATGTTGAAATTTCGCGGCAGGATCCGAACCTGGTATATGCCTGGCACTGGTTTGCGATTCTGAAAAGCACAGATGGCGGTTTAACCTGGCAATGGGGCGACTCGCTGGGAATGCCTTATGCCCGCCTGTTGAGCCTGCATCCTGAAAATGATCTGGTTTTCTTTTCGGAAATCAACGGCGATCTGCAGAAGTCAGTGGACGGCGGTTTTACCTATCAGCCGGTGGATACGGCCGGTAACTGGAACCGCAGTGATTACTGCTTTTTGTTCGACCGGGACAGCCTGCACATATTTGCCCGTATCAGGAAAGATCTTTATCTCTCCGCCGACGGCGGCGACACCTGGCAGTCGCTGCCGTTCGATTCCCTGCAGCGGCATATTACGCTGGATGACTCCCTGAGCGGAAATTATTACCACAGCCGCGGAGCGGATATTTTTGAGAGCATGGATTACGGCGCCAACTGGTTCCCATTGCTGACCCTGGATAGGCCGGTGGTGGGGCTGTACAAAAAAGCGGATTCGGATATTCTGTATGCTGCCACATCAAAAGATATTTACCGGATCAGCGGCGGCAGCGCTGTTTCTATTAAACATTTTCCGGTGGGAATAGAAGACCGCCAGCCGGAACTGCCGCAGGATTATCAGCTCCTGCAGAACTTTCCCAATCCGTTTAATTCCGAAACAGCGATCGGCTTTCAGCTATCAGCCGTCAGCGAAGTGGAAATTTCCGTTTACAACCTGCTGGGGCAGAAGGTGCGGACACTGGCAAACCGCAAATTTACTGCCGGGGAGCATACGGTAAAATGGGACGGCAGGGATGATGCCGGGCGGGAAGCCGCCAGCGGGGTGTATGTGTATCAGTTGCAGACTGCCGATGCTGTGC
>JBAPTX010000313.1:0-1823 GCA_049282375.1 Calditrichia bacterium | reverse complement strand
CCGTTAAGGGATACGGACTGGGAGAAGCCGGCGAAGGCAAAAACATTACGCATCAGCAGAAAAAACTGAACGAACAGGAATTGCGCGAATTCCGTTCCCGGTTTGGAATTCCCATTTCCGATGAGGATGTGGACACTATTCCCTTTTATAAACCGGCGGACGACAGCCCGGAAATGCAGTACCTGCACGAACGGCGCAAACAATTGAAAGGATATCTGCCTTCCCGCCGCATGAAAAGCGAACCATTGAAGAGTTTGTCCGAAGAACTGTTCGAAGAATTTTACGAAGGCACACCCGACCGGGATGTTTCCACTACCATGGTTTTCGGGCGGCTTATCTCAAAATTGCTGCGGGACAAGGAAATGGGGCGGAATATTGTTCCCATTATCCCGGATGAAGCCCGCACTTTCGGCATGGAAGCGCTTTTCCGGCAGGTGGGAATTTATTCCCATGTGGGGCAGTTGTATGAGCCGGTGGACCGGGAAAGCCTTCTGTACTACAAGGAAGCAAAAGACGGGCAGATCCTGGAGGAAGGCATTACCGAAGCAGGCGCCATGTCCTCCTTTATTGCGGCAGGTACGGCTTATTCAAGTCACGGTGTGAACACCATTCCCTTTTATGTTTTTTATTCCATGTTCGGCTTTCAGCGGATCGGGGATTTAATCTGGGCGGCATCGGACATGCGGGTACGCGGGTTCCTGCTGGGCGGGACTGCCGGCAGAACAACGCTTGCCGGAGAAGGGCTGCAGCACCAGGACGGGCACAGTCATCTTCTGGCTTATCCTTTCCCCACCGTACGTGCTTACGACCCGGCATTTGCCTACGAGCTGGCCGTGCTGATTTATGATGGCATCCGGCGCATGTACGTGGATCAGGAGGCGGTTTTTTATTACATAACCGTTATGAATGAAAATTATAAACAGCCGGCAATGCCCAATGGAAAAAATATTAAAGAAGGTATTATTAACGGTCTCTACCGCTTTTCGCAGTCGAAAAAGAAAGATGCCGGAAAACGGGTGCAGTTAATGGGCAGCGGCACCATTATGAATAAAGTGCTGGAAGCGCGGGATATTCTGGAAGAAAAATTCAATGTTGCCGCCGATATATGGAGTGTAACCAGCTATAAAGCCCTGCATTATGATGCTCTGATGACTGAACGGGAAAACCTGCTGCATCCCGGCGGCAAGAACAAAGAGCCTTATGTAACCCGAACACTGAAGGGTGCGGAAGGGCCGTTTGTTGCCGCCAGTGATTATGTGAAAGCGCTTCCGGAGTCCATTTCCAAATGGATTCCGGGGCGGCTGGTTTCTTTGGGCACCGATGGTTTCGGGCGCAGCGATGGACGACGGCATCTGCGGGACTTCTTTGAAGTGGATGCCCGCTATATCGCGGTGGCTGCTCTTTACGGATTAATGCAGCAGGGCAGTCTGAAAGCGGATGAAGTGAAAAAAGCCGTCAAATCCCTGGATATTGATCCCGAGAAAGCCAATCCGCTGGTGAGTTAGTCCATATTCCCGCGAAAAACAACAAGCATAGAAAAGGATTGAAAAATGGCCTCTGAATTTAAACTGCCGGAACTGGGCGAGAATATTGAATCCGGACAGGTTGCAAAAGTACTGATTGCCGAAGGGGATCAGGTTACAAAAGACCAGCCGGTAATTGAACTTGAAACGGATAAAGCAGTGGTGGAAGTCCCTTCCGGGCTCGAAGGCACTGTGGAAAAAGTGCTGGTAAAGGAAGGCGATGAAGTTAAAGTGGGTCAGACGGTGTTCACTGTTTCCGCAGAAGCACACGAAACCGGCCAGAAAGAAACACCCGAAGAG
>JBAPTX010000312.1:0-2249 GCA_049282375.1 Calditrichia bacterium | reverse complement strand
CAATATTGATGAAAGGTATTACTGACCCAGGTGTAGCGAAAACCAAAAGGAGCGATCCGGATATCATCCTGCAGCCAGAATACCTCCGGCAGCAGCGTCATGGATTGCTGCATCCGCTCAGCCAGTTCCCAGGCCAGAGGATAATTTTTTCCCTTCTTTTTAATATTTTTAACCACCACCGTAAAATACCCGCCGGGTTTCAAGAGAGAGATTGCATTTTCATATATTTTCAGCAGTTCCTCTAAAAACTTGTGGTAATCCTTCATATTGCCTAAATCCTGCCGGTCGTCTGAGTAGTTCAGTTTCAGCCCCTTCATCCGGCGGGCGGTCTGGTATTCCGCGCCTTTCATATTCAGCATATCCCAATAGGGCGGAGAGGTGATGATATAATCTATTTGCGGGAATTCACCGGCCGGCAATTCCCTGGCGTCGCGGCATAAAATTTTAAATTCATTGTTGTTTATTCCGTTTCGCGGCTGCGGCTGCTCTGCCAGATAATCCCCGCACCGCTGGAGAGCAAGCTGGCAAAATAACTGGCTCAATTCGGTGCCATATCCGTTCCTGCCCAGTTTCAAAGCAGCCAGTTGAGTGCTGCCGGTGCCGGACATAGGATCAAATACATTCTGATTTTCATTTGTGAAATGCTGTATAAAAATTTCCACAAGTTGTTCCGGGTACTTTGCCGGGTGCAGAATTTCACTCCTTTTGCGGGGGGGCGGCTTCAGCACATACCAGGAAGAGAGAGCTCTTCCTGCAGAAATTTTTTCGGATTGCTGGCAAATATTACTGAAAAGCTGGTTATCCGGCTGTGGCTGTTCTTCCCCGCTGCGCTCATCTTTGCGAAAGTATAAAGTATAAAAAGCATTGCTGCGGGTTTGAAATGCAGCATTTCCCTCTGGCGGCTGCTCACCCGGCGGCGTCCTGCTGCAGCCGATTTTTTCATCTTTTAAAGTGTAAAATTTGCCTGCCCATTTAGCCATATCCCAGGCAAACGGGTAAAAACATTCTCCAATCTGCCGGTTGGCTGTCAGCAGACAAATAAAACGTTTTGCTTCCAAAACGGAGTAAATTTGCTGTACCTGATCCATCACCCGTCTGCGGAGGGAGTGATATTCACCCAAATCATTAATTTTGCTCATTTCATCCAGAAGATCCAGTAAGGCAAACTGCAGGAGGTCTGTTGTTTTATCTTCCAGACTTTTTAAAGGACGGCAGTCCTGTTCCTGGCAGACCTTCCGGAAAATTTCCCAATCGTCATCCTGACCAAAAAAGAGCACTTCAGGGGGCTGCAGATTTAATTTAACTTTCGTAAAAAAGCGGATATTCCGGGTGTAAAGGTCAAATTTATTTTCATAATAAAACCAGGATTTCTGAAAAGGAAGCCATTCTTTTGCGGTAAGATTATTAAATCTGTTAATCATAATTCCCTTGTATGTTTTTTTTGAATATAGAGGGATCTAAAGTAAAATTCAGCCGCTTTGCCAATAATCCGCTGCTATTTCTACTTGTGAATTTAAGAATGAAATTTTAAATTGCCAGCCGAAAATTGTTCATCATTAAAGGCTGCAGCCTGTTTCTAAATTTTCTTTAACCTGCTTTTTGATAAATGTGGCAATAAGACGAGGGACTTCGTTTATATTTGGTTCTTGTTTTTGGAGGAGACCAGAGATTGAAAGCACTGATTACAAGCGGCGGTAAAGGCACCCGTTTAAGACCTATTACCCACACTCAAAACAAACATCTGATTCCCGTGGCCAATAAACCCATTCTTCATTATGCTATTGAAGCGGTGCTTGAAGCCGGCATTAATGAAATCGGAATTGTTATTAATGCCGGGCAGGACGATGTTGCCCGGGAAATCGGGAATGGAGAGCGCTGGGGTGTAAACATCCGCTACATTCCGCAGGAAGCACCTTTGGGCCTGGCCCATGTTGTAAAGATTTCGCAGGATTTCCTGGGCGATTCCCCCTTTATTTTTTATTTGGGGGATAACATGGTGGTTGGCGGTGTCCAGCGTTTTATCGATCAGTTCCGCAGTGAAAAAAGCAATTGCCATTTGACGCTGGCACAAGTAAAGGATCCCTGGCGCTTCGGCGTTCCCGAAATCAGCGGAAATAAAATTATCGGAGTGGAAGAAAAACCGGAAAATCCAAAGAGCAAGTACGCCGTTGCCGGAATTTACCTTTACGACAATTCTATTTTTGAGGCGGTAAATGCTATTAAGCCAAGCGGAAGGGGCGAGCTGGAAA
>JBAPTX010000311.1:0-2522 GCA_049282375.1 Calditrichia bacterium | reverse complement strand
GCACCGGGGCCGGGTAGTGTTCCGAATCCTTCATAACAGCAATGATCTGGTCCACCGAATGCGCATAGACCACCTCGTGCGGAAAAGAACTGACACTGCCTTCCCAGTTACTGACGCGAATATTTTTGTCTGAATTCATGAAATTATATTCCCTGTATTTTGTGACGGAATACTGTTCAGCGCACTCAACTTACTTTTCGCTTCTTTTACCTTTGCCATTTTTCTTTTAATGAACCCAACCCTGCAGATCACTGAAATATTCCGACATCGCCATAATGGTAAGCTGCGGATTAATGCCGATGGTAGTCGGGAAGATACTGGCATCGCAGACAAAAAGATTTTCAGTGCCGTGCACCTTGAATCGGCTGTCGATAACGCCGATTCTCTTATCATCGGACATAATGTTGCCGCCCTGCGGATGGGAGGAGTTCAGGATAATATCCTTGGGTTCGCGGATATGTTCATCAATGAAATGGCGGATTTTTTCCGGTGAGGTCAACTGGGAAGCGTCAAGTTCCATATCCACCAGCGAAGCCGGAAAAACCTTTTCCGCACCTTCGGCAAAAAGAACCTCAGCCGCCAGCGCCATTCCGGCTTTCATTTTATCCAAATCATTTTCTTCCAGCCGGTACACCACCGGCCCCAGCAGGTCGCGGAAGAATTTGCTGCGCTTTACGCGGGCATTGGCTTCGGTGCCGACCACCACCCCGATACAGGCCAGCCGGTTATAAGCGGCCATTCGCCGGAAGTGGCTGCCGAACCAGCCCGGCAAATATCCGGAGAAGGACATGGGCGGATTGAAAATCGTTTCCAGGATAAAATCACCGGCATCCACATAGGAAGCCATCTGCACTCCGTCATATGCATCAATTTCCCGTCCCGGAAAAAGTCCGGTCATTGGGGTTCCTGCATTAAACGAAAAACGCTTCCCCACATTCCGCCCGCCGATGCCGCTCTTCATCAGCAGCACGCTGGAACCGATTGCGCCGCAGGACACCACCACTTTGTCTGCATGAACCACCAGTTCACTGCCATTGCGGAGTTCACTTTTTACGCCGGTTACCCGCCCGTTTTTCTTTAAAACCTTCACGGCATGACAATGGGTAACCACCTGCGCTCCCTTTTCAACCGCCATCGGGATATAAGTCTGCAGCATGGATAATTTCTGTCCGTAGGGACAACCATAATTACAATGGCCGCAGCCGGTGCATTCTTTTTTATTTTTTCGGAAAAGCCCGGCGGGGAAATCCTGGTACCGGCTGTTTTGCTGCTGCAATTTTTTAAATCCATCCAGTAATACATAGCCGTTTTTACCGGCAATTTCGGGCATTATCTCCCGGGGTTGGATAACCTGCTCCACCCGCTGGTATGCGGCATCCAGTTTAGCGGGATCAATATGAGCCTTCATTTTTTCCCAGCGCTCCAAAACGGGGCTGGTTCCTTTTGCTCCAAAACCGGCTTCATCCAGGCGAAAACAAATGGCATTATTGATAACGGTGCTGCCCCCCAGGCACTGTCCCTGCAGCAGAGACATCTCCAGATCAACCGTTGTTTGTAATCCGCCCTCCTTATACAATTTTGCAATCATCTCCCCTTCATTATGGGTCATATCCGCCGAATCCACGTAGCTGCCTTCCTCCAGCAGCACAACACGGTTGCCGGCAGCAGCGGCGTTATAGGCAGCCACCGCTCCCCCGGCGCCGGAACCAATCACGCAGACATCGGCATTCAGTGTATTCACATTTAAAGGAGGAATTTTAAGCCGCCCGTTCGCAGGAATTTTATATTTCTGCGGATCATACCGGCTGCGTTTTTCAACCGGAAGGTAATGCACAGCGGGGGCAACAGCGGAATCGCCGTAATAACCCATCAGGAAAAGAATTTTAATTCGGGAAAGATCCCGCAGAAGGCTGCCCCGGCGGGTTTTCGCCAGACGTTTTTGCAATAACGCTTTCCGCGCCGATGCGCTCATTTTTGAAAAGGGGCCCTTAAAAGACAGCAGCGGCAGCAAGTACTCTATTGTAAACAGCAGCAATTTGAGACTGCGTTTTCTTTTTGATTTGATGCGGTCCAATTGTGCATCAATATTCTGCGTTATTTTTTCGGGTGAAATGGATTCCTGCGGCCCTTCAATAAATACCTCGGAGAATTTTTTAACCGTTTGCCATTCCCTTTTTGAGAGAAAATGAGATACGCGCGGATAATTGCTGCGGTTATCCCGCTCCAGCACAAAATAGCCTAAATAGAATTCACCTATAAAAGTTTTATAATAACTTTTCCCAAGTATTAAATCCTTATTGTCCGGGTCGGGATAAACCAGATAATCTACCGTATTCTGCACCGGATTCAGAAAAAAATATTCATCCCATTTTGAATAATCAACAATCATAGTCCCGGGGTATTCATAACCGCCGGGGCTGTCTGCGGGCAGCACCTGGAAGAAAAAGTATCTTTTGGGCTTTTCTTCGGAAGGTTTAGCCCGCCAGGGATTCTGCTTTCCATCCTGCTTAACCGGTACATTG
>JBAPTX010000310.1:0-4061 GCA_049282375.1 Calditrichia bacterium | reverse complement strand
ACCGAACCCCTCGTCATCTTCGAAGGGTTTTTTTAACTCTGCTTTTGGCTGCAGAGTCAGCATCACCGGTTCCATTTCCAGATACTTCAGTTTGGGAATTAATCTTTCTGTTTTATAACTTTTATTTTCATTATCAAGTGTCCGCTCTTTTTTTATAAAAATATTCTTTTCCCGTTCCGAAAAATCATTAAAGAACACAGAAAGCTGAACCCCTAAAACATCCAGAAGCTGCTTTAGAGTCGTTACAGAAGGCACCGCCAAATCCCGTTCCAACTGGGAAATAAATCCCTTTGTGAGATCGGCATTAACGGCCAATTCTTCTATGGTAAGACCCCGCAGCTTCCTTAACCGTCTGATTTTTGAACCTATTTTCATACTGACTTCTTGTTCGATATAGTAAACAAAACTTTTAATAAAGCGCGCCTATTTTAATAGAATCAATCGGGAATTGCAAATAGAAAAAATTATTTTGGTAAATTTTTTGTTTGATATGTTAAACATTCTTAAGTGCGATAAGTCTCTGATTTTATAATAATATATGTCATTTATTAACTTTTGACGGAATAGCAGATCGTGATAAAATTGATTAGATTTTATTTGTTTTGTCAACGAATCCAAAATCATAAGCTGTTCTTAATTGTAGAAACGGGAAAATAGATATGACAAATATTCCCGGAGATCATATTTCAAAAAAGATCTCTCTATTATCTTTTTTCCGGAATTGTTGTGAGAGATTATACTCGCCGTAAGATTTTGTCCGGCTATTCACTTCCGGAATTTACCTGCGGTGCAAAACTCCCAACTTGACTTTTTTTTAAAGTTTATGTAATTTCGCAAAGTTTGTTCTTTGTAAATATTGCCTGCTGCGTTTTGTACTTTTTACCTGACGAGTTGATGCAGCTACAATGAGCATAATAAAACAATCCCCGATACATTTTTCTTCACCCAGTGATTTGCATTAATTTATCTTTAAAATAACTGTAGTAGATTTATGGAAAAGAGGATTTATATGTTGAGAACAGTTCAAACGATGGTTTTTACCTTAACTGTCTTTTTTATTACCGCTATTTCTGCTGCAGCGCCTGAATGGTTTACCTATTATCAAACCGCACTGCAGGCAATGGAAAACCAAGACTGGAGCGCCGCCGCCCGGGATTTACAGAAAGCAATTGACATCAAAGATAAAGAAACCAGCAAAACCCGCGCTTATGGGACAATTTTTGTTGAATATTATCCCCACCGGGAACTGGGAATTTGCTATTATCATTTGGGTGACTCCGAAAAAGCCCAGAAAGAGCTTAACTATTCCATGAAGGAAAGCTACACTTCCCGGGCACAGGAATATCTTGAAAAAGCCCGTCAATTAACCAATTCCACTCCCTACCAGCCGGATACAAAGGAAACGGAATCCGGATTCGCAGATGAGCAAACAACCGAGAGTCCGGAAGATTTGGCTCCGGCAGTTTCTCAAATTGTGGGAGACAGGTTGAGCATTGCCGTTTTACCTTTTGAAAGTAAAGGCCTGGCGGATGAGCTGGGATCAATCGATTTACTGGATAAGCTGATTACAGGTTTTGTCCGCATCGACCGTTTTAAAGTGGTGGAGCGGGCGTTGCTGGAAAAAATTCTGGAAGAACAGAAACTGGGAATGTCCGGAGTCGTGGATGCTTCCACAGCAGCCCGCATCGGAAAAGGCATCGGGGTGGATGCGGTAGTGGTGGGCAGCGTTACCCGTTCGCGCATTGCGGTCAGTATTGATGCCCGCATTATTGATACCGAAACCGCTGCGATTATTACTGCCGAAGATGCTTTCAGCAGCCGCATTTCCCTGCAGGATATCTCACAGATGATCCTGGACCTGGCACAGCAGATTAAAAATGACCTCCCCATTTTAAACGGGTTTGTCATCAATACCAATGGCGATCGCTTAACAATCGACCTGGGCAGGAATAAAGGTTTAAGGCGCGGCATGAAGTGCCATGTTTTCCGGGAAGGAGCACCCATTGTTCATCCCGTTACCGGAAAAGTAATTGCCCGGGAAATTAATGAATTGTGTGAAGCACAGGTCGTGGAGGTATTTGAAGCGTATTCCACCGCAATAATACGTGAAGTAAAAAACGGCACACCAAAGATTCAGGATCGGATTGTAACCAAATAATTCTGTAAGATTTAAATTCCATTACCCACATATTAATTGAGGAGGTACTCCCGTTATGAAGAAGTTTATGGTTGTTTTACTGATTACTGTATTTTGTTTAAGCGCCACACAGGCTTTCGGCCAGTTTGCCAGAAAGAACCAGGTGGAAGTTTTCGCCGGTGCCAGCTTTCCCATGAGTCCGGATGAGTTTAAGGACTTTTATAAGATGGGACTCAGCTTAAATGCCCAGTATGTTATTTTTGTATCCCCCCGTATCGGAATCCCCATTTTTGCAGGGTATGAAAGGTTTACAGTTGATAATGATGCCATCAGTGATATGTACAAGGATGAGCTGGTTGGTATGGCATTTTACGACGGAAATGGGAATTACTGGGAAGTAACAGATGCTTCCGTGGATACAAAAGGAAGTGCCAGCGCTTTTAAATTCGGCGCGGGCATAAGACCATACCTTACCCCACCGGAAGCTTCCACACAGATATTTCTGTTCGGCCGCGCTTCTTATAACTTGCTGAAAGTGAAGCAGGAATTTGACGGGGCGGAGGTGACAGTTGAAGATATGTTCGGAAATCAGGACATGATCAATATTTCTCCCAGTGATTTGGGTGGTGAGGCCGATTTCTCCTCCGATGAAAATAAGTTTGGTGTGGGGTTCGGTGCCGGACTGGAAATTCCTGCAGGGGAATCATTTAACATGATTTTCCAGGGAATGTACAACATTATTTTTACAGATGAGGATAACACTTCCTTTATTGGTGTTACAGCCGGTATTGTATTTTAGTTATAATTTTATTTTTTCTCTATTTAAAAGGCGTTTCCAATCCGGAAACGCCTTTTTTTATTAAATTACCACTTTAACTCTGAAATTTGGATAGATTGGGAAATCCCTTGAAATCATTTTCAGTTTCGACCTATACCCTATCTCCACAACCCTGAACCCATCTATATTCTGCCTGAACTGACGAAGGGTGTTCACGCTTCGACATGCTCAGCCTGACACCTTTAAAGAAGCCGGAATTATATTTTATACTGGATCGCAGCATGCACTTCATACGGTTCCAGCAGTTTACGTCCCCGGAGTTCTGTTAATTCAATCAGGAAAGAAATTCCCACAATCTCCCCGTCAGCTTTTTCGATCAGCCTGCAGCAGGCGGCAGCAGTGCCTCCGGTCGCCAGTAAATCATCCACCAGTAATATTTTTTCGCCGGGCTGAATGTTGTCCCGGTGCATCTGCACGCTGTCTGTTCCGTATTCCAACTGGTATTCTTCTGTAATTGAACCGGCGGGCAATTTCCCCGGCTTACGTACCGGAACGAATCCGATGCCCAGTTTATAGGAAAGCGCCGCTCCAAAAATAAAACCGCGGGCTTCAATTCCCACAATTTTATCGATCTGCCGGTCCCGGAAGGGTTCATAAAGCAGGTCAACGGATTGTTTGAACGGTTCCCCTTTATCAATCAAGGTGGTGATGTCTTTAAACTGAATGCCTTTTACCGGAAAATCCGGAACGTTCCGGATAAATTTTTCAAGTTCCGTAACATTGATCATTATCTGCATCCTTCATTAAAAATTTACTCAGTCCGGTTCTACCGCAATCCTGATTAAAAGCGGCTTCGCCCTCCGATACTGAATTCCTGATAATTCCCTTCATATTCACGCCATTGGATATCCAGATTTTCCACATCTGCAAAGCCGGGGCCGCTTTTCAACTCACTCAGGAACTGTTCCAGCTTGTTTTTATCACCCTCTGCCAGAACTTCAACGCGGCCGTCCGGAAGATTTTTGACATATCCTTTCAACTGATAACGATTTGCCTTCCGGTATGCGAAATGGCGAAAACCGACACCCTGCACTCTTCCGCTGATGCAGACGAACAAAGTTTTATTTTCCATAAAATCACCCCTTT
>JBAPTX010000309.1:0-3889 GCA_049282375.1 Calditrichia bacterium | reverse complement strand
CTACTTCTTCTCGCGCTATTATGCAGTTTGGGGTTGGGCAACCTGGCGACGTGCCTGGGAGTTGTTCGATCTTGAAATGAAAAAATGGAACGAATACAGGAAAAACTTTGTCCTTGATTCTGTTTACTTTGACCGGAACATCGTCCGTTATTACGAAAAGTTTTTTGACAAAACAGCAGCAGGTCTGGATTCCTGGGCAATTCCATGGGTTTACTCCTGCATTTTTAATCATGGGCTTTCTGCGGTACCGGTAAGAAACCTGATTAAAAATATCGGAGATGCGGGAACCCATTTTAAAAATTCCGGATCCAGGTTTTTACATGTTCCAACTGAAACACTTGATACAGCAAATTTAGAGCATCCCGAAAAAGTAATGCCTCATTTCTCGGCAGACGAAGTCATTTACAGTCATATCATAAATAAAAAGCATAAGCCGTTCAGAAAGATGCTGATCCAATTTTTTACAAGAATCGGCATCTGCCAGGCAATTCGCAGAAAGCCTGATAAATCATAAAAGTGTAAAATGAAAATACTTTACGACCATCAAATATTCAGTTTGCAAAAATACGGGGGAATTTCCCGGTATTTTTTTATGATCATGAATGGCCTTTATCAAATGAATCGGATTGAATTCGATCTGCCTGTTTATTTTTCCCATAATCAGTATCTGAGAAAAGCCCCTTTTACGCAGCATAAAACATTCTTCCCCGAAATCCGCTTCGGCCTGAAAAACTACCTGGAAAAATGGCTGAAATCCAAAAACCAGAAAATGGCTGTTGAATCCCTGAAAAAGGAGTCTTTCGATATTTTTCATCCTACTTTTTTCGGTGACTATTTTTTAGAACCCCTCGGGCGCAGGCCTTTTGTACTGACTGTTCATGATATGATCCATTCAATATATCCGCAGCTTTTTAAAAAGGATAATCCGGTGGTAAGGAATACGGAAAATCTGGCCCGGCAGAGCAGTGCTGTCATTGCCGTATCGGAAAATACCAAAGCTGATATAATCCGGTTTTACGGGATTGACAGAGAAAAAGTAAAGGTCATTCATCATGGAGCGCCATTTTCCAGGCAATCTGCCCAAAAAATAAGGAGCAAAATCAACCTTCCTTTTAAATACATCCTGTTTGTGGGTATCCGCAGGAACTATAAAAACTTTATTCCATTTATCCAATCCATCACCGGCCTGATGCAAAAAGAAAATATACATGTTGTCTGCGCCGGCGGCGGGCAGTTTTCCGGTCCGGAAAGGGGCTTTTTTAAAGAAAACAATATTGAAGGCAGTATTCACTTTATCCGGATTCAAAATGATGATGAACTGATTTCCTTATACAAACAGGCAGAGCTTTTTGCCTATCCTTCTTTATATGAAGGGTTCGGGCTTCCCATTCTGGAAGCTTTTGCCTGCGGATGTCCGGCTGCACTGAGTAACCGCAGTTCTTTTCCCGAGGTGGCAGGGGAAGCAGCCGCTTATTTTAATCCTGAAGATCAGGGTTCTATGCATGAAGCCGTTGCTCAGCTTCTCGAAAATAAAGAACAGCGGAAAATATTAACAGGAAACGGGTACCGCCGGCTTGAGTATTTTTCCTGGGACAGAACTGTTGAAAAGACAGTCAGCGTTTACACTGAAGTTCTTTCAGCTAAATAACAAATGAACGGTTTTTAAGTTTGAGATTGCCGCACATGAAGATTACCATCGTAACCGTCTGTTTTAATTCGGAAAATACAATTGAGAATACAATCCGCAGCGTTGTATCCCAGTCATATTCCGATATTGAGTATATTATTGTGGACGGGTTATCTACAGACAACACCCTGCAAATCGTAAACCGGTACAGTGATTCGGTTTCCCGGCTTATCAGTGAAAGGGACAGCGGCATTTACGAAGCAATGAACAAAGGGGTGGAACATGCCACAGGTGATTTTATCTTATTCCTGAATGCCGATGACCGCCTGATTTATGAAAAAACAATTGAAAATTTTGTGAAAAGAATAGAACCGGACAATGAATCCGAATCCGATGTCCGGGTTGGGAATGTTATAATTTTTGATCCGGATAAAAACAAGGGACATGTCTGGAAGTCGAAGAATATTTCGCCTTTTTCAGTCTTCAGGGGCTCAGTTCCCCATCCGGCAACTTTTTACCGCCGGGATTCTTTCACAAAAAACGGTTTGTTTGATGAAAGTTTTAAAATTGCCGGGGATTATGAATGGCTCATCAGAGCTGTAATGAAAACCAAGCTGACGTTTACAAAAATGGATATCCTGACAGCCATCTTTTTCAAAGGCGGCATTTCCACCCGGCAGAACTATAAAGATATTTTATCGCAGGAAAAACAGCGCGCAATTCGCATGCATTATTCCCGTCAGGAAATTGCCTATTACAATTTTCGTTTCCGGATTTTTAAAACTTTGGGTATTTAGATTTTTGGATATGCTGACAATAACTGCCATCATTCCGGTTTATAACCGGAAAGAAAATCTTAAGAAGGTGCTTATCAGCCTGAATTATCAGTCTCGGATTGTAGATGAGGTGATTATATCGGATGATGGGTCGCAGGAAGATATTCCGGCTGCAGTCCGGGAAGTGTTGCCGGAACTGAAATTTAAAGTGAAATATATCAGGCAGGAAGATAAAGGATTCCGTGCCGGAAAATGCCGGAATAATGCCATCCGGGAATCCGGAGGTGATTATCTGCTATTTATTGATCAGGATATTATTGCCACCGAAAACTATGTAAAAACATTCTTTAAAAAGAAACAGGCGGATACCTTTCTGGTTGCCTATCCTGTGCATTTGACCGAAACACAGAGCAGCCAAATGAGTTTTGAAAAAATTCGAAACATGAAATTTGAAAATCTGCTGACCCCGCCCCAGGTCAGAAAAATTCATAAGCAGTTTTTAAAGGATGGTTATGAATATGTTATCAAAAGAATTTTCAGAACACGAAGCTATAAACCTAAACTGAGAAGCGGTGTGTTCGGGGTTTACCGGGAGCAAATTATAAAAGTGAACGGCTTTGATGAAAACTATCAGGGCTGGGGAAATGAGGATGATGATCTGGGCAGGCGTTTATATAAAGCCGGTTTAATCGGGCACAATCCGTTCTACAGTGAATTCCCCTTGCACCTTTTTCATCCGGTAAATGTAACCGGCAGGGAGCGCACGAATCTGGAATATTATGCGCGGAGAAAACAGGAAATAAAAAAAGGAAGTATCAAAGCTGTGAACGGGATTGAAAATCCAATAGGCGCTGAAAAAATTGAAGTAATTGCTTTAAATTAAATAAATTGCTGGTTCAGCAGGAAAATCTGGGTTTGAAAAAATAAAGCAGTCCTTTAACTGATGAAAAAAATATCCGTTGTAATTGTTGTTAAAAACGAAGAAAAAAATATTAGCCGCTGTCTGAATTCGGTTAAATGGGCGGATGAAATACTTGTTGTGGATACGGGCAGCACTGACCGCACCCGTGAGATCTGCCGGTCTTTTCCATGCCGGCTGATTGAAAGGGAATGGACGGGGTTTGGTCCCACCAAAAAATGGGCGGTTGAACAGGCGGAAAATGACTGGGTCCTTTCACTGGATGCCGATGAAGAAGTTTCAGCTTCACTCCGCAGGAAAATGGATGATTTGCTGCAGGATGACCAATCGGCAGCCGGCTATCGAATTCGCCGCCGGTCCTATTATCTCGGAAAAGTGATCCGGCATTCCGGGTGGGATCATGATTTCCCGCTGCGGTTATTTAACCGCACTTATGGCAATTTCAATCAAAAAGCCATTCATGAATCGGTAACATTAAAGGGGCGGATCGAAAAAATAAGTGAACCTGTTATTCATTATCCCTACCCGGAAATTGGAACGCACCTGCAGAAAATTGATCATTATGCC
>JBAPTX010000308.1:0-1743 GCA_049282375.1 Calditrichia bacterium | reverse complement strand
GTATGTTATTAAGAAGAACATGGTGATTAAGGCGGCCAGTGCATCCAGATTGCCAAAAATCAGTGATATTTCAATAATAACCGCAGTAAAGATGATCGCATTGCGCGGTTCATTATTGCGGGACTTTACGGAAAAGACGCTATGCAGCGGAATTGTTTTCTGTTCGGCCAGAGCCTGCAGAATCCGCGGCGCACCCAGCATACTGCCCAGCCCGGAAGAAAACGTTGCGGCAAGAATACCGATCAGTACCAAAATTCCCCAGCGGGCTGTTTCCACCATCATCATTTGATTGGTGCGAAGTTCCACCGCCGGTATGTAGCGGGCAGCCATATAGGCCAGCAGAATATAAATCACCATGGTGACACCGATTGCGCTGAGTGTGCCGAGCGGGATTGCCCGGCGGGGGTTCTTTAAATCGCCGGAAAGGTTTGCGCCGGCCATTATGCCGGTAACTGCCGGAAAAAATATTGCAAATACATGCCAGAAATTTTTACTTTCGAAGCGGCCGACCAGCGGCATAACCTCCAGTGGCTGAGAGGGTGTCATTAAAAATGAAATTATGGAGAGTGCTATAATAACCATGATGATGTATTGCACTTTAATGGCAAAATGGGCGCTGATGTAGGAGATGGATAATAACAGCAGCCAGGCAAAGGTTGATACCAGCAGCGCCGGATGCCCCGGAAAAAGGAACAACCATCCTTCAGTAAATCCAATGATGTAGAGTGCGGTAGAAAGGGTTTGTGAAATGTAAAAAGGAATGCCAATGCTGCCGCCGGCCTCCAGCCCCAATGATTTTGAAATAATGGAATAGGCGCCGCCGGCCCCGATCTTAATATTGGTGGTTATGGAAGACATGGAAAGCGCCGTGCAGATGGTAACCGACTTCGCCAGCAGGATTATAACAACAGCCCCAATGAACCCTGCATTTCCCACCACCCAGCCCAGCCGCAGGTACATAATTACGCCAAGAATTGTCAGAACATCCGGGGTAAATACGCCCCCGAATACGCCAAGCTTCTTTACTTCCCTGCCTGCGGAATCAGTACTCTCTCTGTTTTTTCTAAACTGCCTGATAGAGGAAAAAGGCGATTGCATAAGGTAATGGTTTTTCGGGATAATTCAGTTAATCTGATGTCAGGTGCATTTCATCCATTTAAATCATATTTTTAAATCCGGAAACTGCGGGTACGCAGAACTTAAGAAACGATCTCTTTGGAACGACTATCACTTCCTCAATATATATTACAGCCTGCTGATTTCCAATGGTATAAAATGCAGTAATTATAGCAGGATAGCCGAATAATAAAAGCTGTCCTGATAATTAATTAATAACTTTCTGGCAGGAAAAACGAAACCGGAAAGACGGATCATCCAGCATCCAATCGAAAAAAGTAAATTCTGCCGTGCCGTTACTTGTCAGTCCCCCGGCGGGTTTTATGGCAGGCGCTGCCGCTGCTGCCGCCGAAAAAAGCCATTATTCCCAGAAAATATCCGAAGTTGTACCAGTTGCCGCTGTTGTGAACTTCGTAGACCTGTACTGAATCCGTAAACAGGGATAAAATGAAAGTGAACAGCAAAATAAAGCCGTGCCACAAACCTTTCCAGAATCCTGCTGCATTTCCATTAGAACCGGCTGAATCAATTACCGGGTTTGGGCCGGGTGTGCAGTTTAGTAAAAAAATGATCAAAAACAAGACAGCGGCTGGAAGCAGGTATTTCTTCATGTGCAAGCCCCCTGGT
>JBAPTX010000307.1:0-2552 GCA_049282375.1 Calditrichia bacterium | reverse complement strand
GCAGCGACTTGCGAAAAATCTGCCAACTAATGCCTGCATCGACAGCCCAGCCTTTTGCCAATCCTTTAAAATCGCTATCACTTCTTAAATATTTAAAACTGATCCCGGCGTACAAACTTTCCGACCACTTTAACCCATAAACCAGCGTTAGTGCAAAATCCTCTTGTTCACCTATTTTTACAGGGTAACCGTTATCATCAATATAAACGATATCGCCCCTGTAAAAATCACGCCAGGATAAGGCCAGAGAATGTCTGGCATTTATCCGGTAAGCGGCGGCTAAATGAAAGTGGTAGCGGTCCTCCCGTAGCGGCCTGTGCATAAGTCTGCGGTCTGCATATAGTATCTCCCATTCCTGTACCTGGTTCAGATGGGCAGGGTTTTGTTTGATTGAAAAAAGCCCCGCTCCCCCGGCAGCAGCGCTCCCGCCCAGGCCCACCGTAACCGGATCGATTTCCTGCCGCAGGAAATTGAGGGTGGTTTGATTTTGGGCAAATGAAAATTGAATGGAAATGGAAAGCCAGAAAAATAATACAAGTAGCTTATCATTCATTGTTTACCTCCTCCCCCTTTTTCTTCTTTTTTTCCGGGAATGAACCGGGGCATAAAAATACCAATAATTATTCCAACGGCAGTGCCTATAAAAGCGCCTTCCAATCCCCGCGGCAAACTATAAGGGGCATCACCGGGAGAGGCATGGCTAATGGCATTATCTAAAGAAAAACCAATTGCAAAACCGGCAAGCCCGAAAAATGCAATTGCACGGGGTTGAAATGTTTTTCTTTTATTCGAACTATTTTCAGGTAATTCGCTGATGGTACTAAGACTATCCTGAGCTGAATGGCTGTATGTTAACAAAGCCTTGTTAAATTGAATCGTTCCTTCAGCAAGTTGGGCTTTTGCTGAAGCCGCCAGAATAATCAGTGCAAGCGTTGCAATAAAAGCTTTCAGTGCATCCCTCTTTCAGAATTCAACTGTAACTGAAAACATAAAGGCGCCGGCGGCAGGCCTGTTCTGCTGCAAGCGTTCCGATTGCTGCAAACGGCTCAGCGCTGCCGGCGGGGGCGGATTGTAATCCTGGTAGGCCCGGGCCGCATTTATGGGGGTCAGGATCAGGGCCGCGATGTATGTGCCCAAAAAAATATATTCCCCGGCTCGAAGTCCGCTGGAAATTGATAGTAATGAGATCCCGAAAGATACGGCAGGCGGAATAAAAGAACGCAGCAGAATTTTACCGAAATTCCATGTGGATCTGGAATAGAGTGCAAATGCACTTCCCAGACCGCTGCCGATCATAGAACCGATGTAGATACCGGCTATTGTCTCCACAGCGGCGAAAAACCCTGTTGTTTGGTCAGGGTGACGCAGTCTCATCAGTACACCCCCGGCCAGGCCTCCTAACTGGATACCGATATAATTACCGATAAACGCCCTCTGGTAGGGATGGGCGAACCCACTATTTTCGGACCTTCCCGTACTATCGGATTTTTCGGAAATAGAAAGAAGCGCCTGTTTGGGAAAATAACCGGCATGCCGTAAACGGGCGACGGAGAAACAGGACGCCTTGCCGGGATCTGCAAAGCTGCGGCTGCGGTAGCACTCCGGGTTACTCCCATAAAGGGGCCATTGGCACACCATTGCAAAAAATAGAGACAGAACAGCAACGTTTTTCATGAATCACCCCAATAAAGGATACAATTGAACTGCGACTCTATTCATCATCAGCTATTTCAGCCGTACACCCATCAGGAATTCCCAGGTGCGGTGGTGCATCTCATAAGAATCGTTATTGGCAGTATAGGTAAGGTCCGCATTGTAGCGCACTTCTACCAGAATACCGGAAGCCAGTAATTGGGGGAATTCCAAACCGGCGCCCAATAGAACGCCCGGTGTAAAGGTTCTGAAATGTTTCTGCCTGAAGAACAGAGGGTGGCGGGTCTTCAGAAAATAATTCAATCCCAGCCCCCCCAACAGGTAAGGCTGAACCGCAGGTTTTTTCAGGATCAATTTGCCGGCAATATTCAGGGACAGGTATTCCAGAGAGTAGTGCTGTGTATGATACTCTCCAGTTCCTTCCGGGTTCTGAACAGTAATAAATGGAAAATCCTGCTGTGAGCCTCGCTGCAGGTAATTCAGTTCGCTCTGCAAACTGAAAAAGGGCAGTTGGATAAAGTCCAGGAAAATGACCATCTGCGGCCCCCAACGGTTGTCAAACTCTGATTTTTCAATAATACCCGGAATAATATCTTCGTTGTATTCCTGTTCGGAGACCAGCATTCCCATTTTCACGCCATAGCCTTTAATAAACTGGGCATGGGATGAGGCAGCCAGTAAAAGCAATATAGCAGTTGCAAGAAAAGCTTTCATTTAAAACTCCTTTTTTTATTTAGATTTAGATATACTTTTTAAATAAAAAGCAAAATATTGTTTAAATTTTCTAATATCCTACTTTTATTGAAGACTTTTTAAATCAAGAAATTAAACTACTCCAAACCTGGTGATTCCCACCTTTGACTACTGTAAAAAGCATTCCCTGTAGTTCGGGCAAATAG
>JBAPTX010000306.1:0-5935 GCA_049282375.1 Calditrichia bacterium | reverse complement strand
AGATCTCCGAAGGCATCGATTACCTGTCCCGGCGCTATAAAGTAGATCGTTTTATCGTTTATTTTCAGTCCTACAGCAATACCTACGCGCCCCTTTCCCGTCTGCAGTTACTTTATGAACAGGCGTTGTCTCAACCGGGGGTAGTGGGGCTGGCCATTGGCACCCGTCCCGACTGCATTGATGAGGAAAAGCTGGATTACCTGCAGGAATTGGCCCGGCATCACTATATTTCAGTAGAATACGGCCTGGAATCACCCTATCAGGAATCGCTGGACTGGATGAACCGGGGTCATGATTTTGCAAGTTGGCAAAATGCGGTGCGGCAGACCGCGGGAAGGGGAATAGAAATCTGCGCCCATCTCATTCTGGGGCTGCCGGGGGAAAGCCGCGGCCAGATGCTGGAAACGGCAGCAACTGTTTCCCGGTATCCGCTGGACCACCTGAAGATTCATCACCTGCATGTAATCAAAGGCACCGGGTTGGCCCGTCTTTTCAAAGAAAAGCCATTTTCGCTTTTATCGTTGACTGAATATGTGGAACTGGCGGCTGCTTTTCTGGAGAGGCTTCGTCCCGGAATCCGCCTGCAGCGGTTAGTGGGCGAAACCCATCCGCGGCATCTGCTGGCCCCCCGCTGGGGACTGCGGGCTGCCCAGGTGCAGCGCCGGATTGAGCAAAAACTGGCGGAAATGAATAGCTGGCAGGGCAGACTGTGGCCGGATGAAAAGAATTATTTCAGGGGGCATGAAACCCCCGATGCCCTCACCGGGTAAAAACAGTTCAGTTTTTGGGAAATATACATAATAGAAGGAGAGAGATAATGAAGCATTTTACTACTGTAATATTGATGCTGTTTTTTTTAAGCGGTCTTTCGCTGGCGCAGACCAATGTGGCCATCAATGGCGGATTTGAAAGCTGGACCGCCGGCGCTCCCGATAATTGGGAGATGAAAACCAGTGACATTAATGCCAGCGAAGAAAATACCATTGTTCATGGCGGTGCTGCTTCCGCTGAAGTGATCTTTACCTCACAAAGCACCCAGAAAATCGGCCAGACCATTACCAACATTACTCCCGGTGCAGAATATACTTTCAATATGTATGTTCTTGATAATGATCCCGCAGCGCGTTTCCGCATCTGGGGCTACTGGAACCAGAGCGGCGGCGGTTCAGTAACTCTCGATCCGGGAAATTTATACACCACTGATGATCCCCAGTGGCAGTTTTATACCTTTCAGATGACTGCCCCCAATGATGCGGTAAGTCTGGATTTTGAGCTGCGCTTTTATGATGTGAGTTCCGCCTGGACCGGAAGCGGCACGATTTATGTGGATGATGTGGAAGTTCTTGGCCCCTCCGCCAATGCCCCCACCATCAGCAATCTGACCGTGCAGCCGTTTGCCGCCAATCAGCCGATTCCCATTTCTGCGGATGTGACCGTTCCCAGCGGGACGGTGGATCTGGTACGGCTGTATTACTACACCGATCTCAATCTCACTACCCTTGATTCCATGACCATGACTGCCGGCAGCGGCGATCAGTACACTGCAACCATCAGCGGGTTACCCAATGCCACCAGCCTGACCTATCAGGTAAAAGCCTGGGGAAACGGCGTTGCCGCCACTACTGCGCAGGCAAAGGTGATTGTGGGAATTCCGGACCTTTCACTGTTCCATTTTATGCTGGATTCTGTCGGGCTTCCCCGCTACAGCGGTCATCTGGCCAGAGTAAAGGGAATTGTAACCGCCGGCACCGGAACTTTTGCCACCACCCGCTACGATTTCTATCTGCAGGATAACACCGGCGGCATCAATGTTTTCAAGTTTGATTATACGGCGGATTCCACCCAGTATATGGTGGGTGACAGCCTGGAAGTTACCGGAATGATCGATGTGTTCAACGGAAAAGTAGAAATTGTGGATTTTCATGCGACGCTGTTGAGCAGTGCCAACCCCGCGCCTGCACCCATTGATGTTAATATTGAAGATATGGGTGAAGAATACGAGGGGCGCCTGATTCAGATCGATAATGTAACCCTGGCTGCGGGAAGCGCCCCCTGGCCGGACACCACCGCCACCCTCACCATAACCGATGGTACGGGCGAGCTGGATATGCGGATAGAAAATACGACCGGTATTCCGGGAAATCCCGAACCCAACTGGCCGGTTACGGTGGTGGGAATTATCAGCCAGTTCGATTTTACCTCGCCCTATTTTGAATTTTATCAGATCATGCCGCGCAGTTACGGGGATTTTATGACCACCTCTATCGGCAACGATCCGGCCGTTGTTTACAGTTACCGGCTGGAACAGAATTATCCCAATCCCTTTAACCCCCAAACGGTGATCCGCTATGAACTGCAGAAAGGTGTTCAGGTGGATATGCGGGTTTACAACCTGCTGGGGCAGGAAGTCTTTCGTTTCAGCGACCATCAGGCGGCCGGCCCGCATCAGATCGTATTTGACGGCAGGCATCTGGCTTCCGGCATTTACTTTTACCGGCTGAAGGCCGGAGATTTCAGCGATATCAGGAAAATGGTTCTGGCACGCTGATTTTCGGAGAAGTTATTTATTTGCGGCGGGTATTTTGCCTGCCGCTTTTTTTTTAAGCATTTAACAGGAACAAGGATATGCACAGGGAACTGCAAATTCATTTGTTTTTCCGGGGAATGGTTGCTGCGATCCTGCTGTTGGTTTTCCCGCTGCCTGCTCAGCCGCTGTTTCCGGGCACCAGCGGCGAAGCGCTGATCGACAGCCTGACTGCCCGTTACCGGCCATCCGCCACTCTGGGATATTCCGCCGCCCGCGAAATCATGTTCTCGGAGATAGATAATCATAATGACAGTGTAACCTGCGTCTATACCGGCTACCGGATATACCTGAATCACAACGATCCTGAGCCAATTCAGGCGGCTTATAATCAGGATGTGGATACGGAGCATACCTGGCCGCAGAGCCTGGGGGCCAGCGGGCAGGCAAAAAGTGACCTGCACCATCTCTTTCCCTCCTGGCGGGCTGCCAATTCGGACCGGGGCAATAAGGAATTCCATGAAATTCCCGATCCCTCAACGGACCGGTGGTTCCGGCTGAACCACTATCAGGCCACCATTCCGGCCCAGTGGATAGATCAGTACAGCGAAGTGGATTTCGATACAGAATCTTTTGAAGTGCGGGAAGATCATAAAGGAAATACCGCCCGGGCCATGTTTTACTTCCAAACCATGTACCGCGGCCAGACCGTTGCCGGATTTTTTGATGCCCAGAAACAGGAACTGCTGCAGTGGCACCGGCAGGATCCCGCAGATAGTGCAGAAACCGCCCGTACCCTGCAGATTGCCATGCACCAGCAGGGAAAACCCAACCCGTTTGTGCTGGATTCGACCCTGGCCGTCAGGGCATTTTTTCCGGCGCTGGCGCTTCCGCAGGATAAGCGGGAGATCAGTATTTCCGCCGGCTGGGAACTGCTGCCGGCCTATCCCAACCCTTTTAATTCCCGGGTAAACCTGACGGTGCAGTTCGGCGCGGGCGGACCGGCTGAGTTGAGGGTCTATAACCCGGCCGGACAGCAACTGTATTCTCAGCAGATAACCGCCGGACCTGCCGGCATAAAAAAATTTTCCCTTAATGCGGAGGGCTGGCCGGGCGGCATCTATTTCATTGAATTACGCCATGCCGGCGGCCGCCAGGTTCAAAAAATAATTTTGATGAAGTAAACGGTATCCCTGCCTAACCGCAGCATCGGCACCGCATTTTTTGTTACGGATGCGGCTTCCCGGCTTTTTTATTTGAATTTGCATTTATTTTGGGCGGGTGTTAGATTTTTTGAAAGTGATTGGAGGACAACGGATGAGTATTGCCGAACTGCTGACGGAACAACAGGTCAGTATGGATCTGAAGGGTGAAAGTAAAAGGGAAGTTATTGAAGAATTACTGGATTTGCTGGTAAAAAATAATAATGTGCAGGAGCGCGAAATTGCCCTGAACGACCTTTTGGAACGTGAACAATACCTCAGTACCGGCCTGGAGAACGGTCTTGCTGTTCCCCATGCCAAAACGGGTGCCGTAAATGAACTGATGGTAAGTTTCGGGCTCAGCCGCAAAGGTCTGGATTTTGATTCTCTGGATAATCAGCCTGCCCATTTTATTTTTCTGGTGCTTTCCCCCAGGGATACCTCCGGCCCCCACATTAAAGTACTGGCGCAGATTACCCGTAATTTCAGGGAGAATGAAGTGGCGCAGAATCTGTTAAATGCCGGCAGTCAGCAGGAATTATTTGAGGTGATTCAAAATTTTAAATAAGAGGGCCCAGTGGATATTTTCAGTAAACTGCAGCCACTGATCAACACCATTCAGAATCGCCTGCAGGAAGATGTAAAAGATGAATTTCCCCGCACACTGAAAGAACCTATATACTATTTTCTGGAAACCCCCGGCAAAAAAGTGCGCCCGCTGTTAACGGTGCTGAGCTGCCAGGCCGTCGGGGGGAACGTTTCGCAGGCGCTTCCCGCCGCGGTGGGCATAGAACTTCTGCATGATTTTACCCTGATTCATGATGATATAATGGACCGGGATGACTTAAGGCGCGGCCGCTTGACCATTCACCGTCGCTGGGACGAAGGTACTGCTATTCTGGTGGGAGATGCCTTGGTCGGTATGGCCTACATTAGCATGCTTCGCACGGACAGCCGCCATCAATCCCGGGTGCTGCCCCATTTCAGTCAGGCCCTCATCAAAGTATGCGAAGGGCAGGCCCTGGATAAAGAATTTGAAAACCGCAGTGAAGTATCGGTAGATGACTATCTGGATATGATTGGCAAGAAGACCGCCTGGCTGTTTAAGTTGTCCTGCCAGATCGGGGCGGTTCTGGGAGGGGGAACTTCCCGTCAGGTGGAAGCGCTGCAGCAGTTCGGCCACCATCTCGGTATCGGTTTTCAGATTCAGGATGACTTACTGGACTATGTGGCGGATGAAACCAAACTGGGTAAAAAAGTGGGCAGCGATTTAAAAATGGATAAAAAAACCTACGTGGCGCTTTGCTACAATGAACATCTGGCTGCTCATCCCGAATTGCAGAATAAATATCCCTCCAGGATGAACCAGTTTAAAACACTGGATCTGCTGGGGCAGGCGATTGATGAACTGGACATTGCCGGCCACACCCGCCGTCTGGCGGAAAGCCATTTCGAAAAGGCTTTAAATTATTTAGCGGAGGTTCAACCGCTTACCGCAGAGAATGACCTGTATCAGATTGTACGCTTTCTGCAGACCCGCCAGTATTAGTTTCTTCACTTTTGTTTTTTGGGCCTTCCCCGTTTCCTGCCGGTTTTGGCCGGTTTGGCAACTGAGGTGGTCCCGCCGATCTCATTCATCAGCTTTAACATTGATTTCTGGATATTATCAGGAAGTTTTTCCCACACTTCCAGCACTTCATGATGCGGGCCGTAAACTGCGGGTGTTTCCTGCACCTGCCCGGCCTCCGGCGGATTTTTGCCGCTGACCAGCCATTCCATTGTGGTGTTGCCTATTTTTGCTATTTCGTGCAGCACATTAGCCGGAGGAATGCGGCCCTGCAGGTATTGCGATATGGAGGGCTGACTGATTTGCAGGAGTTGAGAAAGATTTTGCTGAGTCAGCTTTTTCTCTTTCATAATTTTGCGAATGCGTTTGCTCGTTTCGCTTGATTTCATGCCTTCTCCCTTGCAAATGAATATTTAATTATTTATATTACGAAGGTAATATAGGGAGGAGCGCCGCCCGTTGCAACCGAAAAAATTGCCCGACATTCCCGAGTATTATCTCTATTGGACTTATGCCGGGTCCGGCCTGTTAAAAAAACGGCTGTTCACTCTTTCCGGGCAGCCTCTGAGCATTCTCGAAACCGGAGTGCAGAACAGGGATGGCGGTCCCGATTACAAACAGGCCCTTATTAAAATTAATGGG
>JBAPTX010000305.1:0-12778 GCA_049282375.1 Calditrichia bacterium | reverse complement strand
AGCGCGGTATTTGGAATTAGCGGAAAGGATGCAGTTCCAACTGAATGCCGTTTTGTGGGATGAAAAATCCGGCTATCTGCTGAACATGATTGACAGCTCGCAACTGGACCGTCATTTCTATGCCGGTTCCATTCTGGCGGCGGCTTACGGTCTGCTGGACAATGGCCGCCGGGAAAGGCTGCTGCAGGCCGTGCGGGAGCAATTATTGGATTCCCGGTTGGGCGTCCGCAATGTGATGCCGCCGGATTTTCATGAATTGGTTGATCTCTACCGCTTTAACGGGCCGGAGATGGGGCAGCCTTATGTTTACATCAACGGCGGGGTCTGGCCGCAGGGGAATGTGTGGTACGCGCTGGGGCTGCTCGCTGCCGGACAGCCGGATTCGGCCAAACAGGTGCTGCAGAAATATCTCACTTTGCAGGGAATCCGGCAAAGTCCCAATGGACAACCGTCCTTTTACGAATACCGCAATGCCGACCCGGATTCGCCCGATTACGGGAAAATTGATAAACCCACTTTCATGTGGGCGGGCGGACTGTATCTGCATGCGCTGTACAATCTCTTCGGGCTGCGGGAAAACAGTTGGAATTTATCCTTCAATGCCGCTGCGCCCTCCGGTCTGGAAACCGCAGAATATGATTTGATGCTCTTTGGCAGAAAGTGCAGAGTACGCTTCAGCGGGAATGGCAGCTATTTCAGGCGTATTTTGAAGAACGGTTCACCGGATTATTCGGCCGTGGTTTACGGACCCGCCTGCGAATATATTTTGGAGCGCGGCAAACCGGAAACACCTTATCTGGCAACCGCGGATTGTAAACCGGATTCGGTGAGGTATTCCGGTGAAAAACGCCAGCTTTTCTTCACCACCACAGGTATATCCGGCAAAACCGTTCAGGTGAAGGTGGTCTCTCCTTTAAAATTGAATGCAATGTATCTGAACAAAAACCTGCAAAAAAACGGAATTGCCACGCAAATGGAAAACGGGGTGTATCTATATTCCCTTTCCGGCCGGCAGACGGCGTCCGCTCTTCACTGGCAACTGCAGTTTTAAAAACAAAGGCAAAACCCCTTTCCAGCCTTAAATCATCCCCGTCATCATTACAAAATCAGCCGGATGCCATTCGCTGATTATTTTTTATTCAGCGGAAACAAAGTGCCTGTTGTTTAGTTTGCGGTTATCTGTAAACCGGTCAGGTTTGGTTAAGAGCAAAATTTAATAGTAGAGGCATATTTGAAACAGATTAGAAATATTGCAATAATCGCACATGTGGATCATGGCAAAACCACTCTGGTGGACAAACTTTTAATTCAGAATAATGTATTCAGAAAAAATCAGGTGGTTCAGGAAAGGGTCCTGGATTCTAACGATCTGGAGCGGGAACGGGGTATTACCATCCTGTCCAAAAATATCAGCATTCCCTACAAGGATGTTAAAATAAATTTAATTGATACACCCGGCCATGCCGATTTCGGCGGGGAAGTGGAGCGGGTGTTAAAAATGGCCGATGGCGTCTTGCTGCTGGTGGATTCTTTTGAGGGGCCGATGCCGCAAACAAGGTTTGTTCTGGAAAAGGCGCTTCATCAGCATTTAAAACCAATTGTTGTAATCAATAAAATTGACCGGCCGGACAACCGGCCCGCGGAAGTTCTGGATGAAATCTATGATTTATTTATTGACCTGAATGCGGATGACAATCAACTGGAATTCCCGGTGATCTATGCCAGCGGAAGAAACGGCTGGGCAGTTAGGGAACTGAAGGACAAGCGCATTAATCTGGTGCCGCTGCTCGACACGATTATTGAAAGTATCCCTCAGCCGCAAGCGCGTGAAGGAACGGTGCAGTTCCAAATTACCTCGCTGGATTACAATGATTATGTCGGGCGCATTGGTATTGGCAGAATATTCCGCGGAACCCTTAACCGGAACAATCCGCTCTGTATCATAAAAAGAAACGGAGCGGTGCATAACACTTCCGTCAAGCAGCTTTTTGTTTTTGAAGGCCTGGAAAGAAAAGAAGTGAACGAAGTGGTACACGGAGATATTTGCGCAGTAGTGGGAGTTGAAGATATTGATATCGGCGATACCATCGCAGCCGTTGAAAATCCCGAACCGCTGCCGATTATCGCCATTGATGAACCGACCATCAGCATGAATTTTACAGTTAACACTTCCCCCTTCTATGGAAAAGAGGGAAAATATGTCACTTCGCGCCATCTGCGGGAGCGGCTGTATAAAGAACTGGAGCACAATGTTGCCCTTAGGATTGAAGATACCGGATCTCCCGATACCTATAAGGTGTCCGGACGGGGAATTTTACATTTATCCGTGCTGATAGAGAACATGCGCCGTGAAGGATATGAATTTGCCGTCGGGCCGCCCAAGGTTATCTACAAGGAAATTGACGGTAAAAAAGCGGAGCCGATCGAGATTTTAACCGTGGACGTCCCCAGTGACTATGCCGGAAAAGTAATTGAACTGGTCGGGCAGAATCGGGGTGAAATGGTAAAAATGGAACAGAAAGGCAGTCTTACCGCCATCGTATTTCACATCCCCTCCCGCGGGTTGATGGGGCTGCGCAACCGTGTTTTAACGGTAACTTCCGGGGAAGGCATCATGCATCACCGTTTTTACCAGTACGAGTACTTCAAAGGGTCCATTACCCAGCGCGTAAATGGTGTATTGATTTCCATGCACGATGGGCCCTCCACCGCCTATGCCATCAATGCTTTGCAGGACAGAGGGAAGTTTTTTATAGATCCGGGCGAGGTGACCTACCGCGGGCAGATTGTGGGTGAATACAATAAAGATAAGGATATTGAAGTTCATGTACAGCGTGGTAAAAAACTGACCAATATGCGGGCCTCCGGTTCAGATAAGGCCATCAAAGTAACCCCGGCAACCAAGTTCAGCCTGGAAGAGACGCTGGAGTATATTAAAGAGGATGAGCTGGTGGAAATCACTCCGCAATCGATCAGGATGCGGAAGCTGTATCTGGACCCCAATGAACGCAAGCGCTACCACATGTCCGCCGCCAGGCAGAATTGAGGCAAGGCGGGGCGAAGAAACCGGTAGCCACTATTTTTTATAAGTGGCGGAAATACCCGACCGGCTGGAATCGATGATCACCGTTTGAAAACCGGGCAGTCCATTGACGTAATCCAGATATTCCTGCATTCCGGGCATCCAGTTCATTAAAACATTATGAACGGCAATGCAGCCGCCTGCTTCCAGCTTCGGGGCCAGCATTTTGAAATAGCGAATGTTCCAGTCCTTATCCGCATCCAGAAAAACAAAATCAAACGGCCCGTCCAATTGGGGCACCAGTTCGTGGGCATCGGTAAGCCGGGCATCAATTAAATCCGCCACACCTGCTTCCCTGAAGTTCTCCTGCGCTTCCCGGTGCCGGCGCTCATTAATTTCGATGGTTATCAGCCTGCCGCCGGTCTTGCTCAGCGCCCATGCCATCCAGATGGCCGAATGCCCGGTGGAAGTGCCCACTTCCAGCGCCCGGGTGTAGCCGTTTTTGATGATTAAATCGTAAAGTACTTTTCCGTCAATTGCCGGCACATTCATTTCATTCCATGAATTTTGATGCCGGTCCAAAAATTTCTGCGCCTGACTGTCCGGGTCTGTGGTTTTTTCGCTCTGCCGGGCAAAAGTCTGTGGAGAATAGATCGCGTATACCATCAGCAGATAAAAAATGGCGGGTGTAAGTTTTAACTTCATATTGGGCCCCTTTGTCTTTACCTGTAAACCCGGTGCATTGCCACGGGTTCAAAATTTACCATATTTGAAAGGAACGGTTCACCGGAATAAGCAACATGGGAACTGGTTTATTCCCTGAAAGTAATTTTATGAATTGACGCCTGGTTCGAATCTGATTTCCTGATTATAATGGTTTTTAACCGGAAATGGTAAACTTCAGAATTCAATGGAAATAGTAAAATGAAATATTTGCAACCCAAATGGGCGCTGGAATGGAAAGCTTTGATAAAGAAGGAGGGGCTGAAAGGGTTCATCAAGAAAAAGGGCTGGAAATTTGTCATTGCCTTTTTTCTGTTTTACCTGATCCGCGATCTGACTCTCTATGTCATTCTTCCCTATTTTGCCTTCAGTAAAATATCCGGTTGCGGTTAAACCACCTGCTTTTAAACCTGAAACAGGTTTTGAAAAAACAGCCTTATGTAATTATAAATTTACAGATCATCAAAATTTATAAAATTCGGAGAACAAAATGATTCCATACAGAAAGCTTGGCAATTCGGATGCGGAGGTATCTGCGCTGGGGTTGGGCTGCATGGGGATGTCCGATTTTTACAGCGGACGCAGGCAGAACGAGGCGGAAAGTGTTGCCACTATCCGGCATGCGCTGGAACTTGGCATTAATTTTCTGGACAGTGGGGATTATTACGGCGCCGGCCACAATGAAATGCTAATTGGCCGGGCCATTAAAGATATTCCTCGGGATAAGGTTTTTATATCCATAAAATTCGGCGCCCTGCGGAACCATGACGGTCAGTTCATCGGATTGGATACCCGTCCGGCCGCCATCCGGAATGCTATCGGTTACAGTCTGCAAAGGCTGGGCGTGGATTATATTGATTTATATTATCCCGGCCGGATTGATCCGGATGTGCCGGTGGAAGATACCGTCGGCACCCTGGGTGAACTGGTAAAAGAAGGTAAAATCCGCTTTGCCGGCCTTTCCGAAGCGGGGCCGGATACCCTTCGCCGCGCAAATGCAGTTTATCCGTTGTCCATGCTGCAAACAGAATACAGTCTCTGGACGCGGGAGCCGGAAACGGATGTGCTGCCGGTTTGCCGTGAACTGGGAATCAGTCTGGTTGCCTATTCACCGCTGGGCCGCGGATTCCTGGCCGGCGCTTTTCAAAAGGCGGAGGATTTTAGCGCAGATGACATTCGCCCAAATATGCCGCGATTCCAGGGCGAGAATCTAAAGAACAACCTGCGGATATTGGATGGGATTAAAGCGCTGGCCGGAGAAAAAAACTGCACGCCTGCACAGCTCGCCCTTGCCTGGCTGCTGGTGCAGGGAGAAGAAGTGATCCCCATTCCCGGCACCCGGCGGCGCGAAAGGCTTGAAGAAAATATAAAAGCGGCGGAAATAGAGCTCAGTAAGCAGGATCTAGAACGGCTCGACACCATCGCGCCGCTGGGTGCAGCGGCGGGCCCCCGCTATCCGGAAGCAATTATGCACACGGTGAACCGCTGATACCGGGGTGGGGAGTCATTTGGTTGCGGCAGGCAATTCTCTGCACTAATTTTTCCGGCGAATACCAATAATATTGGGGAGCGGCCGCAAATCGGCATTTTCTTCATTCAGAAAAAAAGTATTTTCTCTGTTTCCCACATACTCCCGCTCGTAACCACGGGTGCCCACAAAAAGGCCGGCATCCATTCCCCCCTCCAGATACATGGCATTTCGGATGTTCAGCGGCAGGTCCAGCAAAATATTAATAAAATTATGAACGCTATAGGCCGGCCGGCTGTGGATCAGCAGCAGATGACCGGAACTGTCTATGGCGGCGGCGGCAATGCTGTAGCGCCGAGCCTGCTGTTCCCATACATTCTCTCCCTGACAACTGATCATGCGGATATTCTGTACAAAAGAACGGTATTTATCCTTCCATTCTTCAAAATCGCTGCATTCCCGGTCTATGATCTGCACCGGCGGAATCCCTTCCTCCAGGGGATCGCAGGCAAAAATACAATTATAACTGGAATTCATGTGTGGATTATTCAGGTGCTCGCCGCTTTTCAGATATCCCACTGATGTGAGATAATCGGTCGCATACATTCCGGCATTAATCGCTGCGACCAGATGCAGGCGTTCCGACCATTGCCGGGGGGTCCGGTTTTTTTTATCCAGCGCGCTGGCGCTGAAAAGCCCGATATTAAAATATTCAGGATCAATACTCAGCACCACAATGCGTCCTTCACTCCCTTCCAGGTCGCTGTGCACCGGAAACTCGGCAAGCTGCAGGCCCGGTTCCAGATGCAGCCATTCACCCGGCGCCGGCTCCGAAGGTTTGCCGGAAAATAACAGACTGAACAGCAGTATGACAATTTCCATAACCAGCATTAAAAAACCCGCATCCTTATTTGAACCCATCCAAAATAAAGGGGCTTTAAAAATAAATCAAGCGCTTGTTAGCACAGAAAGGATAGCTCATTTTTTAACAGGATTTTTCATTCTGAACAATCCTGAGTCCACCCGTTCCAAAGGAGACCGTGTTATTATTCAATAACTAACTATACAGCAATGCCTTAGGAGGCGCAATAAAACACTTAATTGGGTATACGTATGTCACTTCTATTATTCCCACAGGGTCTTCGGGGGCCGGGATTTAGAAATATCCTGAAAGGGACGAATGACATTTCAAAAAGCAGTCTTTAATAAAATATTCGAAAATTGCATGTGATGTCGATTCTCAATATATTTGGCACCATTTGATACAAATAGATTCAGGGAGTTATAAATGGCATTGACCGGAAAAGAAAAGCGCAGCTTGCGCAGCGAAGCAAATCACCTGAAGCCGGAAGTCTGGATCGGTAAAGAAGGTATCGGAAAGGGCACGCTGCAAACTTTGGAGAATTCCTTCCAAACCAAAGAACTTGTTAAAATAAAATTACTGGAAAGCAGTCCGCAGGAAAAGGAAGAAGCGGCCCGGGAGTTGTCCGCTGCAGCCGGAGCGGAAATTGTGCAGATTCTGGGAAATACCATTCTGCTGTTTCGCCCCCTGCCGGAGGAAACCCCATGAGACAAATGGGCGGCAAGTACCCCTTGCTGCTCATTTTGATGACTGTCCTTTTCGGCCTTTCTTTTATCGCCTCCAAAAATGCGCTGCAGGAATTGGGCATATTTCAGGTGATTTTCGGCCGCTACCTGATTGCCCTGCTAGTACTGACACTGGTTACCTGGAAAAACCGGGAAAAATTTTATATCGCCCGTAAGGATCGAGGCGCCTTTTTAGTGCTGACCCTGGTGGAACCGGTGGGATATTTCATTTTTGAAACACTGGGCGTTCAGTACACAACACCTTCCAATGTTTCACTGGTCATCGCTACCATTCCCGTATTTACGCTTATTTTTGCCGCCGCACTAATCGGTGAAAAAGGAGGGCGGCTGTCCGTAATCGGAGTGCTTCTGTCCCTTGCCGGTGTTTACCTGATTGTCTCCGTGCAGGAATCCAGTGAACTGGCCCCGCAGCCGCTGCTGGGAAATCTGTTTACCTTTGGAGCGGCCATTTCCGCCGGTCTGTATAATGTGCTCTGCCGCAGGTTAAGCCGCACCTATTCTCCCCTTACCATTACTTTTTATCAATCCATAGTGGCCACAGTGGTTTTTCTGCCAATGGCGGCCGTGGAAACTTTCCTCCGCCATTCATTTACCCTGAACGGATTTGTAGTTGGGAACCTGCTTTACCTGGGTGTAGGCAGTTCGGTAGGCGCCTATTTTCTCCTCAACTATACCCTGAGCCGCTTGCCATCCTATAAAGTGGCTGTATTTGCCAACCTGGTGCCCGTGGTCACCATTCTGGCCTCCTATGCCTTTTATGGTGATTTGCTGCGTCCCATGCAGTTTGCCGGTGCTGCACTGGTAATAACCGGCATTTATTTGACAAATGCCCGCCGACTGCAACGGAATGCTGCTTCCTGATGCCTGGTTTCTGTATTTATTCCAAATTTTACCGATATTAAATTCCATTCTGATTATCAATAACACCCGCTGGTAAACATTACTGCCCGTGCATTTTGCTTTACCTTTTGCTTTACTCTATGCCCTTACCTATTTTTCGCACTGTTTTTTGGAGAGCGGTTTTTGAACAGTACAGATCAGTTAAATAGCTGGGTGGAAGTTTCGCGGAAAGCTTATGCGGCGAATATAGTCTTTTTCCGGAAACAGTTACGCAGAGATTGTGAATTTTCGGTAGTCGTTAAATCCAATGCCTACGGGCATGGAATGGAACAAATTGCCCGGCTGGCAGCGGAAAACGGGGTGCAGTCTTTTTGTGTGCATTCTCTGGAAGAGGCACTGGAACTTCGCCGTCTGGGATTCACCCAGGATGTGCTGATTATGGGGCCGGTGCTGCTGAATCGGATAGGCGAAGCGGTTCAAAACGATTTCAGGATTGCCGTGCATACTACCGAAACCCTGAATGAGCTGGAACGCTGCGCGGAACAACTGAACAAGACGGCACGGCTTCACCTGAAACTTGAAACCGGCACTTACCGGCAGGGAATTCTGCCTGATGATTTGCCCCCGCTCGCGCAGAAAGCCGCCACTTCTCCCCGCCTGAAACTGGAAGCGGTATATACCCATTTTGCCAATATAGAAGATACCACCGATCACAGCTATGCCATGCAGCAACTGAACAGGTTTAACAGCATGGCAGATGAGATCAGCCGCGGACAAAACACTGCATTTATGCGCCATACCGCCTGTTCCGCCGCCATTCTTTTATTCCCCGAAACTCATTTTGATATGGTGCGGCTGGGCATCAGCCAGTACGGTTTGTGGCCCTCCCGCGAAACATTTGTATCCTATAAAATCCGCCATATGAATGAAGGTGAAGAAGCCCTGCAGCCGGTTCTCACCTGGAAAACCCGCATCAGTCAGGTCAAAAAGGTGGGTGCTAACCAGTGCATTGGCTACGGCTGCACTTACCGCACCACCCGGGATTCCCGTATTGCCATCCTTCCCATCGGCTATGCCGACGGATATGACAGACGCCTAAGCAATCAGAGTTATGTGCTGGTGCGCGGGCAGCGGGCGCCCCTGCGCGGCCGCGTGTGCATGAACCTGGTAATGGTGGATGTAACCGATATACCACAGGTCTCTCCGGAAGAGGAAGTTGTTCTGCTGGGCGCGCAGGGCGGCGAGCGCATAAATGCAGATTATCTGGCGGGGCTGGCGGGTACCATACATTATGAATTCGTCACCCGCATTAACTGGCAAATACCCCGAATAATCGCGGAGTAAAAATGAAACAGTTCTTCAAAAAGTTCGGCATTGCCGGGCTAATTTTCTTTACGGTTAAAGGTTTACTGTGGCTGATCGTTCCAACCCTGCTGCTTTACTTTGGCGTGGATTGTCAATAGGGGGAATGGTATAAACATGGATAAAGGATTTTTTTATATAAATGAAGCGTTTGTTTCGCATATCCAAATGGATTCACAAATATATCGGGCTTATTCTCATTCTGTTTTTACTGTGGATGAGTTTTTCCGGAATTCTCATGAACCATCCGGAACTGATCGACGGCATTTCGGTGCCGCGGTGGCTGGTTCCCCGGCAGTATCCCGTTCAAAACTGGAACCGCAGCAGCTTAATCCGGCTGATCTATTCCCGGAATAATCCCCGGACTGCATTTGCTGCCGGAAAACAGGGCATCTATATCAGCCGCGATGGCGGCGCCCATTTCTCTTCACTGATGGCCGGACTGCCCCTTACCCGTTTTTACCGCAAAACCAATGACCTTTTCCTGCAGGAAGGCAGCAAGGCACAGCTTTACGCAGCAATGGACGGAGGATTATTTGTTTACAACCTGGATTCCGGGAAATGGCGGCAGATTAAATTGGGCGGCGGCCGGGAAAAAGTGGTTAAAATTATTCGGGTTAAAAACCGCCTGCTGGTCTTCAGCGACTCTCACCTATACCGCTCTGCCGCGGACAGTTTAAAGCTGAAGTTTACCCGGGTCGATCCGGAGCGGAATGCCCGGCAGACAACCATTTCCATGGTGCGCCTTTTTTTTGATGTGCACGACGGCAGTATTTGGGGATTGCCGGGGAGACTGCTCTATGATATGGCAGGCCTGATCCTGATTTTTCTCAGTATTACTGCATTTTATATGTGGTTTTATCCCCGCTCCCGCAGAAAGTCCGTTTTAAGGAGAAAAAACATATCTCATCCAAAACAGCAGCTTATTTTCCGGCTATTTTACCGCTATCATTTTAAGCTGGGAATCTGGTTTGCGCTGATTCTGCTGGTAATGGGATTTACCGGATTTTTCATGCGGCCGCCGCTGCTGGCGCTAATTGCCGGAAAAGAATTACCACGCGACTGGTATCCGGGGCCGCTTTCGGGCAATCCCTGGGAGGAACGCATTCACAACGCCCTGTATGATGCTGTTGAGGATAAACTTATAATTCAGGCGGATGACGGTTTCTGGAGCGGACCTGCCGATTTGAGCAGGCCATTTCAGAAAATCCAATTGAATGTACCGGTCTTTGTAATGGGTGCGACTGTTTTCGAGCCCTACGGCCGCGGCGGCTATCTGGTCGGTTCTTTCAGCGGACTGTTTCATTTAAAACGTTCGAACGGCCAGGCGGAGAACCTGTTGACCGGGGAAATTGCCCGGGATTTTTCCACAATCCGGCCAGCGGACAAAATGATTACCGGTTATTTCCGCACCCCGCAGGGAGACGAATTTGTCACCACCCATGAACAGGGCCTGCTGCCGGTCGGGAACGCTCAACGGCAGGGAGGTTTTAAAATGCCCCCGGATATACAGCATCACTACCGGATGCCCTTGTGGAATTACTGTTTCGAATTGCACAATGGCCGCATTTTTAAAGATTTAATCGGCGGATTTTACATTCTGCTGGTCCCGCTGGGGTCGCTGCTGTTTATGCTGATCACCCTTTCCGGGATTATTGACTGGCTATATTTAAAAATCCGTAAAAAAAAGCACCTGAAATTAAAAGAAGGTAAAAAATGATATTTGTTCGGCTGCTTACTGTATTTCTCTCCGCCTTATTGCTTTCGGCTCATCTGCTGCGTTTTCACGGCCTGTATCCCGCACTGCTGCCCCTGTTGCTGCTCCTTTTATTTATCATCAGGCGGCAATGGGTACTGCGGCTGTGGCAGCTTATTCTATTCGCCGGAACGCTGCTCTGGATTCAGGTGGCTGTTCAGCTTGTGCAAATACGCATTGGGATGGGGCTTCCCTGGATCAGGCTGGCGGTCATCATGGCTGCGGTAATTTTATGGACAATCTTTTCGGGATTCTGGCTGGAAAACAGCCGGGTTAAAAAATTCTACCACCCGGATTGAGCAGCAGCACACCTGATTTAATGATCACAAAACAATTATTCTGATTTTACCAGCGGGGATAATTGTTTATATTTTGTTTTTGAGATTTGATCTTAATAGAATCAGTTCATTGAAATTAATTCAGGAGGAAACAACATGCCGGAAAAAGATGTATTAGACGCACTGAACAAACAGGTTGCCATGGAAGAATATGCCTCCCGTTCCTATATGAGTCTGGGATTATGGGCGGATCAGGAAGGATTTGAAGGCACTGCCAGATTTTTTTATGCACAGGCAGAAGAAGAGCGCGAACACATGAAGAAGATTATCAAGTTTATTCTGAGTGTCGGCGGTAAACCGGTGATTTCGAATTATGAGGAAAGAATTCCTGCTGGAGATTCTTTTAAAGGCCTTTTTGAAACGGGCCTGAGTCATGAAGAAAAAGTGACCCGTTCCATTCATAAAATTGTTGAGAGCGCCTGGGGGAAGAAGGATTACGCAACTTTCAATTTTCTGCAATGGTTTGTTGAAGAACAGGTGGAAGAGGAAGATATGTTCCGAACCATTCTGGATAAAGTCAATATTATTGATGAACACGGCGGCAGTTATTACATGCTGGACCGTGAACTGGCACGCCGCGCCGGTGAATAAATCAGCTCAGTTTTAATCAGCCTCAGGCCGGCAGTCCCTCCGCCGGCCTTTTTTTTATATTCATCCTTTTTCCCGGATAATACGCAGTACTTCCGCCGGGAGAATTTCCTTCATACAGCGAAAATGTTTTTCCGGGCAGTCTGCCCGTCCGATATGTGTGCAGGGACGGCAGTATAACCCTTTGTTTTCCGCCACTACTGCCTGAGATCCCGAAGGAAAAAACCCGAATTCTTTAACAGTGGACCCGAAAACAGCAATTTGCGGCCGGTTCAGTGCAGAAGCCACATGCATTAAGCCCGAATCATTGCTCACCACAAAAGCGGCTTCTTCCATAACGGCAGCCGTTTCTAAAACAGACAGTTTACCGGCAGCATTCAGCAGGCGGACTTTAGCGGTATTTCTGCTGATATCATGCGTCACTGCTAAATCTTCCTTTGCCCCGACCAGCACAACCTGCACCCGGATGCTTTCTCCAAATCCCCGGATCAGTTCAGCAAAATACTGCGGCAGCCATCTCTTGGTAAAATGGCGGGCACCGGGTGCAATCACGATGAGCGGAATATTTTTGTCCGGCAGATAAGATTTTACCGCCGTGCGGACGCTGTCCGGGAAAAACAATTCCAACCCTTCTCCGTCCGGCCTGATACCAAGCGGTGCAGCCGCCCGAATGTAGCGCTCCCACACCGGAATTATGCGCTTGTGTAACCGGCGGTATAAATTCCATTTAAAGCGGACCAGTAAAAAACGAATGATCTGATATTTCACCACCTTAAAAACAGGGGTTTTAAAAAGCGCCGTTCTTAGAAAAAAGCTTCTCATATTGCGGTGAATATCGATAATTGCATCATACCGCTCGTGCCGGATGCGCTGCCGCAGCTTCCACATGCCCGGGAATCCGTCCGCAATATCAAATTCAATAATCCGGCTCAGGTGGGGATTATAGCGGATCATATCCGCATATTCCGGGCGCACCAGAAAATCAATTTGCGCCTCGGGAAATTTTTTTCGCAAAACGCGGATAAGGGGGGAGGCAAGCAGTACATCCCCAAGGGAAGACAGGCGGATGATCA
>JBAPTX010000304.1:0-3966 GCA_049282375.1 Calditrichia bacterium | reverse complement strand
CCTTACAACTGTTCTGATTTTAGTTGAAGAAGAACCATTTCCCTGATCAACATTGTACTGCCAGGTATCTCCCACACCGCACGGGTAGTAATTCTTTGGATTCTGACTCCACAATAACAGCGGGAATAAAACCAGTGCAAAAAGTAGTCTCATCATTGCTCTCTCTTTCCTTTTGGTACTCGATCAAAAATTAACGTTTAGTGCAGCAGATCCGGCAAATAATTAAATTCCACATCAGTGCTTTATCGGTTTATTAAACCGGAACAAAAATATGATCGGTATGAGGATGGAAAAATTAAGGAGATGGGTTGAAAAATTACGGCAAATGTTTAATTTCTAAACGGTTTTATTCTCCGGCTGCAAATTTCGGAAATATTTTTTTATTTGTCAGGCGGCTTTTCCAGCCATGTTTTTTGTGGTACGGCATAATCTTTTTTGCCCTGCGCATGAAAAAAAATGGATACTACCCCAAACGCGTTTCGTCGCCGCGCATAAGCAGAACAAAAGCATCATTAATATCTTCAAATTCCAGGGCATGTCTTTTACAGCCGTTGCGCGAGCAGATTTTAATTTTCCCGCCCACCAGCAGTTGCAGGCCAACCATCGGGGCTTTGCATTCACAAATTTCCACCACCGGCAGTTGCTGATGGCATTGCGGACAGGAAAACCCGACAACCTGCCCCACCACATCCGGAATTTCCGAAAAATCTTTGTTATAACTGCCGTATTCCTGGCTCAGGAATATTTTACCTAAACGGTCGCCGCTTTTGGCTTCCATTTCGATGGCAGGCAGTTCGTCAATTAATTTATCTTCATTCATCAGAGAATGGGAACAATTGGGGCATTTTACCGAGATATGAATGGTATTGCTCATTTCCGGGCCTTTCTGTTAATATCCGGAGTGCACCGGGCGGTGCACTCCGGTCCGGGTAAAACTTATTTGTCTGTCTGCAGAGTTAGGGCAGATTCTGGTAAATCCGGCGGGACCGGCATTTTTGCCTTTTTCAGGTAATCCGCCCACCATTTTTCCAGTGAACTGCCGTTATGGCGCACATGGGTTTTAACTGCTTCCTTCAATACACCCGGCTGCGGGACATAGCCGTTACGAAATACCGCTACGCCTTTTTTGTATTCCGGCACAGTATCCAGTATTTCAGCAGTTATTTCTTCAACGCTGTGGTATTTCATCCGGTAATTAAGGCGCGTGCTGAGCTCGACCAGTAACTGCCAGTTGGGCCTGCCGGTCAGCGGCCGGGTTACCGCCGAAAAAGCCTGAACCCTTGCTTCGGCATTGGTAACGGTGCCGCTCATTTCAAAAAATGGAATCAGCGGGAATACCACATCGGCAAGGCGAGCGGTTTCAGTCATAAACATATCGGCAACCATCAGAAACTGTTCATCCTTTTTCTGAAAATCCAGTTCTGCGGCACCGGCAGGATCCTGGCCCCATAAAATGGCGCCTTTTATTTCACCGCTGCGGAAACGGCTGAGTGCCTGTTCGGCGGCAATGCCGGATTCCCGCGGCATTTCTTTATCCCAGTTCCTCGAAAAACGCCCCGCGACCTGTTCATTGTCCACCCGCTGATACCCTGGGTAGTAATCAGGCAGCATGCCCATATCCAGCATCCCCTGATAATTGGCGGCTGCCGGCAGGGACAGAAATGCTTCACTCTGGCCCAGCACAAATCCAAGACTGTTCAGCCAGTGGATTAACTCGGGAGAGGCGTTTTCTCTGTTGCAGATAAACAGCGGTTTTTTTGCCGAAGTCAGCTTCTTGAAAAAACTGCGGAATTCCTTTTCGGAAAAGCCGAAGTCAGCCGGTTTCATTTTTCCGGACATCCCGCTGACCTGGCTGAATACCTGGTTAAATTTGGGATGCCCGTTGCCCTGCACCATCCTGTCATAAATGCCGCTGCTGTGGATCATATCTATCACATATTGAAGAAAAGGCACTTTGGCGTTATCCGGCACTGCCAGTGAATTGCTTTTTTTGGCGAGGCGGGAATCCGGGCAGCATCCCATAAAAACGGTTTTACCGCTGCGGGCGGCTTTCTGCAATTGAATGTAGAGCACCGGATGTGTTTCAATGGGATCGAAGTTGCAGACCATCACAAAATCGCTGTCATCAATTCCTTTAAAAGTGGTGTTGGACATAGAGGCGCGCAGCAGCGGCTCCGGCATTTCACTCAGATTCGAGAGTGAGCCAACATTTTGCGTACCCAGAACTGTACGGGCAAACTTCTGCAGCAGGTAATTTTCTTCGTTAGAGGCATGGGGAGATCCCAGCACCATCCATTCTTCTTCCTTCTGCTGGAGTTCAGTAATCCGGGTGGCAGCATAGTTAAGCGCTTCTTCCCAGCCAACCGGCTCCAGTTCCCCATTTCGCCGGATCAGCGGCTGAGTCAGCCGGTTTTCATCATTGATAAAGCGGAAACCGTAGCGCCCTTTTATGCAAAGGTTGCCGTACTCGTTTACCGCCGCCTCCGGATCGGCCGAGATTTTAATTACCCTATCCTCCAGCACATCCGCCTGCAGGCTGCAGCCGACGCTGCAGTACTGACAGATGGTTTTATACTGCTCCAGCGTCCAAGGCCCCGGCTTCAGCGTATCGGGTTTATCAATAATGGCGCCGGTGGGACAGGTTTCCACGCACTGTCCGCAGGAAATGCAGTGGGTTTCCGCCAGGGGCATTTCCAGCAGCGGCTTCACTTTGGCATCGTATCCCCGCTGCACAAATCCGTACACACCCAGGCCCATTACTTCATCGCAAATGCGGACGCAGCGCCCGCAGAGAATGCACTTATTCAATTCAATCTGAATAAAGGGATGGCTGCGGTCCGGCTCCACATCGTGGAAATTACCATGGTATTTATCCTGAATGGCTTCATATTCGGTGGAATGGCGCTGCAGATCGCAATCATAAAATGCCTGACAGCCGCATTCCAGGCAGCGGATCGCTTCCTGATAAACCTGCTCGCGGCTGAAGCCCAGTTCAATTTCTTCCCAGTCTTTGCTGCGCTCTTTGGGATCGCGCACCGGCATTTTTGCCCGCACTGTTTTCGGCTGATCCTGGAAATCCTGCGCAGACAGTTTTTTAAAATTGTCCCGGCGGCTGATAAAGGGTTTTTTGGGAATTTCCAGTTTTTCGCCGGTAATATATTTATGAATGGCCTGCGCTGCTTTGCGGCCGTCAGCAATCGCTTCTATGGCAGTGGCCGGGCCCAGCACCACGTCGCCGCCGGAAAAAACGCCCGGAATATTGGTTTCCATAATCTCGGGCTTGATTTGCAGCGTACCCCACCGGCTCTTTTTTACGTTTACCAGTTTGCTGTCTTTTGCGGCAAATTCCAGATCCGCTTTCTGCCCGATGGCGGCAATAATCCAGTCCATGGGCATAAAAAAATTGGAGCCCTCAACAGGCACAGGACGGCGGCGGCCGCTGTCATCCGGCGGCCCCAGTTCCATTTTAATACATTCGATTCCGGTGGCGCGTCCGTTTTCATCGGGCACCACTTTTACCGGCGCGGTCAGAAACTCGAAACGGATGCCTTCTTCTTCTGCTTCATCAATTTCCATTTCGTTGGCGGGCATTTCCTTACGGGTGCGGCGGTAAACAATGGTCACTTCTTCGGCACCCAGCCGCAGGGCGGACCGGGCTGCATCCATGGCTGTATTTCCTCCGCCGATTACGGCGACCTTGCCATTGATGGATTTTATTTTTTTCAGTTTCACATCTTCCAGGAAATCTATACCGGAGAGCACGCCCTCGGCATCTTCATTTTCGCAGCGCATGCTGCTGCCGGCCTGCGCCCCCAGCCCCAGAAATACTGCTTTATAATTTCGGTCGAAAAGATCGTCCAGCGAAAAGTCCCGTCCAAGCGCCTGATTCAGCCGGATATCGACCCCCAGCTTTGTAACGCCGGCAATCTCCTGATTCAAAACCGCTTCGGGCAGGCGATACTGTGG
>JBAPTX010000303.1:0-5626 GCA_049282375.1 Calditrichia bacterium | reverse complement strand
CACCATTCAGAAGTTTTTTTGAATTTAATGTGGTATCAAATCAATAGGGATCTCAACAATCCAAAAACTATTGATCACCTCAATAAAATGTTCGGGCATGAAGAATGGCAAGAACAATCTTTTATGCAACAGACAGGAAATGAACGAGAATATAGTTTTCTTGAATATTTTTGTTCACAAATTAAGGCCAAGTACCATTTTCATTTTCGGATTCGTTTTGATCCGCAAGACAAAGTACCCGGTGGAAATAGACGGACAAAATACTATCTTATCCATTTTTGCAATCACCCTAAAGCAATTTTATTAATGAAAGAAGTGATGTGGAAATTAGGCGATGAGGAAGGAACGTTTGATTATTCCGCTACATCTCAGAAGACATTATTCAGCAGTACACCAACCGTAGAGCAGCTTATTGAATATTTAAAAAAAAATTTTGTAGGAACTGACGAATTTATGGACTTTCTACAATTAAGAATAAAAACTTATCAATTACCTTTTCTTGAAAAACATTATCGCAAAGCACTTAAACAATTAGAGTCCGATGGTCTTGTTGAAATAGAACGCAAGGCCTCAAAGAGAAACGGTATTAAAGAAGGTGATTTTATTAATTTCAGATAATGAGGGAAAAAATTCTATGGCTTCAGGCAGCAGAATCGAATGGACAGAATCCACCTGGAATCCTCTTACAGGATGTAACAAAGTAAGCCCCGGCTGCAAACATTGCTATGCTGAACGCTTTTCTAAACGATTAAAGGCAATGGGCCAGCCGAATTACCGAAACGGTTTCAGGCTCACTCTCCACGAACATGCTGTAGAGCAGCCTTTGTCGTGGAAAAAACCACAGATGATCTTTGTGAATTCCATGAGCGATTTGTTCCATAAAGATGTTCCGCTTGAATTTGTTCAAAGAGTTTTTGATGTGATGAATAAAGCCCACTGGCATGTATTCCAGGTGCTTACCAAACGTTCCGAACGGCTGATGGAACTACATCGCTATTTACAATGGCCCCAAAACGTTTGGATGGGAGTAAGTGTGGAAAATACTGATTATACTTTTCGAATCGACCATCTTCGCCAAACGAATGCCAAAATCAAGTTCCTATCTCTGGAACCGCTGTTAGGGCCTCTGCCCGGCCTTAATCTTTCCAGCATTGATTGGGTCATAGTAGGTGGGGAATCGGGACCCAGATCGAGACCTGTAAGAACAGAATGGATACTGGAAATCAAAGACCAATGCCTTAAAGCAAAAGTCCCGTTTTTCTTCAAACAGTGGGGCGGAAAAAATAAGAAAAAAAACGGGCGTCTCCTAGAAGGAAAAACCTGGGATGAGTTACCAGTTACCGACCATCCGGTATTTCAACGTGAAGCCGTGTAAATGTTTTTTGTTTTAAACTAACTATCTTCAGCAAAGATAGTGAATAAACGGCAGTATTCATTCTGCCTCCCAAATTGCGGATTTCGGACATTTGTTCGTGAATCAAATAAAATGTGATTCCTAAAGATTTCTCACAAAACAGTAGTTTTCTGTCAACAACTCTTTGAGCCTAAAGACAACTTTTCTATTTAAATCCATACGGACAGCTGTGTTTTACAGACCGGTTTCAATAGAAAATAAAGCCAAATACATCATATCCTATGCCGCAATCAAATGAGTTTAAATTATAATAATATTTCCCGCCTCATCATCCACATCGATGCCGACGCCTTTTTTGCCTCGGTGGAACAGGGATTCAATCCTCTTCTGCGCGGAAAGCCGGTAGTGGTGGGCGGCAGCGAAACCCAGCGGGGCGTGGTGCATACCGCCAGTTACGAGGCGCGCGCCCGCGGTGTGCACATGGGAATGCCGCTGGTAAAAGCCAAACGCATCTGCCCGGAAGCCATCTTTCTGAAAGGCAACTACCAGCACTACCAGGCCGCCTCGCTGGTAATGCAGGATGTCTATCTGCGCTACACCCCGCTGGTGGAGTTTACTTCGCTGGACGATGCCTACCTTGACCTGAGCGGCACACTGCACCTGCATCCTTCTCCGCAGGAGACTGCCCGCCGCATTCAGCAGCAGGTTAAAGAAGCGCTGCATGTGGGTGTTTCGCTGGGCATCGGCAGCAACAAAGCAATTGCCCGCATTGCCTCCGGTTTGCGAAAACCAAAAGGCATTTTTTATGTGGAACCGGGGACCGAACGGGAGTTTCTGGCACCGCTTCCGGTGGATCAGCTGCCCGGCGTTGGCCGGCGCGCCAAAGAAAAGCTGACAGATTTGAAGATATTCACCATTGGTCAACTGGCAGAAATCCCCAAAGCCATCCTTGTGGAAATCTTCGGAGCAAACGGACAAAAAATGTGGGAACTGGCCAACGGAATTGACCGGCGGGAAGTGCAGCCGCGCATCCTGCCCAAACAGATCAGCCGCGAGACCACTTTTGAGGAAGACACCACCGAACGGGAACTGGTTACCTCCACCCTGCAGTACCTTACCGAGCGCATTGCCGGAAAGCTGCGCCAGCAGGAACTGCTCTGCCGCCGGGTCGGGGTAAAAATCCGTTACTCCGATTTCACACAGCACAACGTCACCCAGTCGCTTCTTCAACCCAGCGACAGCGCCGCCGATATTTTCGCCGAAGTGGAAAAAATTGTGGCACGGCTTCCTTTCCGGCGGCTGCGCATCCGCCATGCCGGCGTATGGGTAACCCATCTTGAATGGCGCAACCTGCAGCTTAAATTATTTAATGAAGAATCGCGGCTGGAAATGCTGGATGCAGCTATTGATGAAATCCGGCAGAAATTCGGCTTTATGGCCATTCTGCCGGCGGAAACGCTGGAATTGCGTAAAAAATACCGCATTGAAAAAAACGGATATGTGCTGCACTCCCCCGCGCTGACGCGGTGACTACATGCTGTGGCAAGCTCGGCATTAGGGTTCCTGCTGCCCGGTGAACTTCATCACCGGATGAGCAACATCTTGCGGCTTTGAACAAAACTGCCAGCTTGAATGCGATAGATGTAGACTCCCGAAGCAACCTGCTGTCCATCAGAATCCCTGCCATTCCAGACCACCCTGTAAGACCCGGCCAAATAGCGGGTATCTGCCAGGGTGCACAAGGAGCGTCCGGCCAGATCAAAAACCTGCAGCTTTACTATCGAGTTTTTGGGCAAAACAAAATTGATAGTGGTGTTCGGGTTAAAAGGATTGGGATAATTTTGTTCCATTTTAAAACTTTGCGGGACCTCCCCTGCTTCGGCATTAATTCCGGTTATCACATCGGCACGTACAACCAGAAAATCCGGGGAGGTGGCGCCGTTATGACTGAACTGCAGGATACCGGTCTGGCTGCCGGGTGTTGCAGCGGCGTTAAACTGAACATAAAACCGGGCCATGGAATCTGCAGGAATGTTTGCAGATGCGGGAGATACACTAAAAAGCGGGTTGGATGAAGTAATGGAGGAAATAATCAATTCCGCATTTCCGTTGTTTGTAACACTGAGACTGTCCCGAAGGGTGTCGCCCGCAGCCGCACTGCCAAGGAAGAGAGAGTCCGGTGTAATTGAAAAAACGGCAGCCGCTTCCGGTGCAGTACGGATCACAAAGGCATCGTGCAGTCCGGCACCGTAAGATAATGTATGTCCGGCGATAATATACCCGCCGTCGGAAACCTGTTGTACACTATATCCCACATCGGAGCTGCCGCCGCCGTAAGTTTTACTCCATTCTTCATTCCCGTCCGAATCTGTTTTAACCACCCACAGATCATCTCCGCCTGCCCCAAAAGACAAGGTATAACCGGTTACAATATATCCGCCGTCAGCGGTCTGTTGAACCGAATTGCCATAGTCCCTGCCGCTTCCGCCAAATGTTTTATTCCATTCCTCGGTACCTGAGCTGTCTGTTTTTATTAGCAGCATGTCGTATAATCCCGCCCCAAAGGAAGAAGTATATCCGGTAAGAATATAGCCACCGTCCGCAGTTTGCATGGTGCTGTATCCCCGGTCCACATCATCGCCGCCAAATGGACGGTTCCATTCCTCGGTACCATTACTGTCGGCTTTCACCAGCCAGGCATTGCCCAGAAAACCGGGACCATTGGAAAGCGACCAGCCGGTAAGAATGTATCCACCGTCGGAGGTCCGGCCAACCGACCAGGCGCCGTCGGAGCTGAACCCGCCGAAAGTCCGGTTCCATTCTTCAACACCGGTATCATCTGTTTTTATCAGCCACATATCTCTGCTGCCGGCTCCGGAAGAAGAGGTAACCCCGCCGATAACATACCCCCCATCAACCGTTTTTTGAAGCGAATAGCCCTCATCATCCTGTGCCCCGCCAAAAGTTCTGATCCATTGCGAATTCCCGGAACTATCCGTTTTTATCAGCAGCACATCATTCAACCCCAAACCAAACGACTTCGTATATCCGGCGAAAACATATCCGCCGTCAGCGGATTGCAGAACGGAATACCCTTCCTCATCTTCACCGCCGCCAAAGGTATTGCTCCATTCTTCATTTCCGGCAGAGTCGGTTTTAACCAGCCAGGCATTACGGCCGCTCATGGTCCCAAAAGACCGGGTGTAGCCGGTAATAATAAAACCGCCGTCAGCGGTTTGCTTTACATCATGAGCCACATCAATGTTGCTTCCCCCATAGGTTTTGCTCCAAAGGGTGCTGGGTGGCTGTGCGGGAATGTTCTGAATAAGAAACAAGACTGCAGTAATAAACAGGGTTTTCATTTTAAACCAATGCCTCTTCAGTTTTTTATTATTCTGTGGAAAATTAAATACCAATTCCTGCTTTACTCCTGATTTATTGTGAGTTCTCTAGGCAGGACCAAACCCTGCTGAAAACCTGATCAAACATTTCTTCCGTTAATTTTCCGGTAAAGGTATTTTGCTGGCTGGGATGGTAGGAAGAGATCAGGCGCAGATGGTTGCTGATTTGCACTTCGGCTCCATGCCCGAAGGCCGGCCTTGGCCTGAACGGGCCAAACCCGTTAGCTTCCAGCAGAACCAGCATTTTGCGGAAAGCCAACTGCCCCAGACTGAGAATCACCCGTAAATTTTCAAGTGCATTAAATTCCCCCAGTAAATAATCATTACAATTTTCAATTTCACTTTTCTGTAATTTATTTGCCGGGGGTGCACAGCGGGCTACTGCGCCAATGTAACAATCCTGCAGGGTAAGCCCGTCACTGCGGTGAATGGAATCCGCCTGACTGGCAAATCCGGCACGATGCAGCGCCCGGAACAGCCAGTCGCCGCTGCGGTCCCCGGTAAACATACGGCCGGTCCGGTTAGCCCCATGCGCTGCCGGTGCCAGCCCGACAATAAATAAACGTGCTCCGTCATCTCCAAACCCGGGCACCGGCCTTCCCCAGTATTCCTCTCCGGCAAAGCGGCGCACTTTTTCTGCTGCCACTTTTTTACGATAATCTTTCAGGCGCAGGCAACGCTCACAGGAAACAATTTGTTGATTAATTTTTTCCAATTTCCGATTCATAATAAGAATGATACTTTTATTTCTTCAAGATAAAATTACAGAAAAAAAGGAATGCACCCGGCAGGTTTACCCCTTGGCCTTTTAAAACGCCTCACCCACAGTGGCATAGATCCCGTTATTTCCATGCATCCCAAACCCCACATC
>JBAPTX010000302.1:0-1721 GCA_049282375.1 Calditrichia bacterium | reverse complement strand
TCTGATTAATCTGGATGATGTTTTTATTCTGGATCATACATACAATGCGACTATCAATGCGGTCACTAAGGCCTGTGAAAGTCTGGTAAATTATCGCAAGTTTTCTCAAAATCTGGTGCTGGTTCTGGGATCTATCGAAGGCCTTGGAGAAACCGCCACCGATGTTCATTTCAATCTGGGGTATTATATTTCTGCGCTTCCCATTGATATGGTTATTACAGTGGGTGATGAGGCCCGTTTTGTCGGTGATGGTATTCGCCACATCAACCACAATAAAAAAATAGTGGAACACTGTTCATCTCCGGCAGAGTTGCCGGAAAAAGTACTGCAAAAACTGAGTCCCCACACCACCGTTCTGATGATGGGTGGTAAGTCCCTGCAGTTGGGCACCCGTTTAAAAGATTTGACCCGCCTGATCAGGGCGCGTTAGTGAATTACTGAGAAGAACCGGGTCAAACATCTCCTTAAAAAAATCCCAATTTACAAATTATAGCCGTAAAACCGGTAAATTCGGGCCGGAATCAAGGCCAAAAAAAGTGGTAAAATTTACCATTTATTGCACTACCGTGTTTCAGATGTGAAACAAACGCTAAAATTTACCTTTCGATAAATAGAAGTTATATTATTGATTAATAATGGCTTATAGGAAAAGTCCATTTTTTGGCACCCTATTTGTAATATATAAGGGTGGAGAGTTTACTTGGAGAGAAGCCCAGAATGCTTCATCACATAAGTGACAAAATTCGAAAGTTAACGGGGAGCCGGAGAGGTGAAATCCCAGGATTTTACCGGGTCCGGGTATTCAACAAATCCCGAAATACGATTTGGCTTGCCAAAAATACGATGGGGGATTTATTGGATATCATTCGGCCCGGCCGCAGTCTTGATATCCGGCTGCCCGTTTCGAATTTTGTTGAGCTGTTTGCTTACAAGGCATCCAGTGAAATGTCCATCAGCGGTTTGAATTACTATGACAAACGAAAGTTTAATTCTGAAAGCGTTTGGATAATTGAATAAAAATTGTTTTTCACTGACGTTGGGTTAGGTTCGTACCCCGACCTAACGCATACCCTGGGAGTAAGGCTCCCCACCTTGCTCCCGGTTTTTTATTTTGAAACATAATTCAGTTTACCCCCCCCATTTGAACCTTCACTTTTTTACCTCCTGCTTTGGTTTTGCTTTCCGTTTCCAAAAGCCTTAACTTTGCCCGCGAAATTTGGTGTGAAAAAACCGAAAGGGAATATTCATAATGTTTAAATATATAGTTATTTTGGCCTTTGGCTTTCTGATTATGATAACAGGCTGCACAAATCACAGTAAATCGAAAGCCTCGGATGATTATAAATTTCCAAATGAAAGCCATCTAAAAAATATAAAAATGTTAACCCACGGCGGCGAAAATGCGGAAGCATACCTATCGTTTGATGAAGAGCGCATTATTTTCCAGGCAACCAGGGACGGCATGAAATGTGATCAGGAGTTTATTATGAATATGGATGGATCTGATGTGCAGCTGGTTTCAACCGGAAAGGGGAGGACTACCTGCGGCTATTTTCTGCCGGGAGATTCTACTATCCTCTATGCCTCCACCCATCTTGCCAGTCCTGACTGTCCTCCTGCACCTGATATGTCCAGGGGATATGTTTGGAAGCTTTACGATTCGTTCGATATTTTTAAAGCAGGTTCCCATGGCAAAATCATCTCACGGTTGACAGATACGC
>JBAPTX010000301.1:0-8706 GCA_049282375.1 Calditrichia bacterium | reverse complement strand
TCTGACAACAGAGGATAAAGAAGGGCGTTGTGATATTCCTGAAAGATGTTTTCCCAGTGGGAGACCAGCATTTCTTTTTGAGGAGGGATTTCCTGCAGAAAGGGCAGCAGCCGGGCGCGCTGATGATAGGCGTTTTTCAGCAGAATTTGAATTTTTGACAGGGGAAACTCCCGCAGGGCAGTTAACTGCCACTGACCTTCCTCAGATTCCGGTATGGTGTAGCCGGAAAAAAAATCGCGAAAAGCATCCGATAAAAATTCAGAAAGCTGCACATCGTCGGCAATTTCAAATTCGGCGGACACACCGGCCTCAACCGGATAGCGGCGCAGCACCTGGCTGCAGAAGCCGTGGATGGTAAAAATACGTGCCTGATGAAGCTCGTTCAAAATCGAGAACAATCTTTCCCTGTGTTCCGCTTCCTGCTCAAAACGGCCGCCGACCTCCTCATAAATACGTTCCTTCATTTCGGCGGCGGCTTTTTCGGTAAAGGTAATCGCCAGAACATTGGAAATGTTCAACTCCGGCCGGTGCAGCAGGATATGCAAATAACGGTTGACCAGCACCCGGGTTTTCCCGGAACCGGCTCCTGCGGTAATGGCAAAGTTGCGCTTTAAATCCAGCGCCAGCATTTGTTGGGGGGTCAACTGCATAAAGAATTCCGCTTCGTTCCAGAGTAAAAATTTCTACCTGTAAAATAAGAAGCGGAGCAGGGAATAAAAAATTGGTTTTTAGGAAGGTATTTTGCTTTTTCTCAAGCTGACGAATGAGATGCAAAATTTAGATGAAATTAAATAGAGGGGAAAGGATTGACTTCGTGACTTTACGTCTGTGTGTAAGAGAAACATACTCCCGGTTTAACATTTAAACCGGATATCTCAGACACAAAGAATAACATGTCGAAGAATAATATTCTATGATTTGGCAGCCGGTTGTTCCTGTAAAAATTTCAAACTCCGCTCCCGCACTATTTCCAGATCATGCCCCTCCCAGACGGGAATATCATTGTATTTAATGCTGCAATTTCCCAGGCAGGCGCCGATTGCGGCTTCTCTGATAGAACGGTTTTGAATTTTCAGCACCACATTTTTTAAATTCAATTCCAGATAAACCTGCAGTTTTATTTCTCCCAGGGAAACTTCATTTACAATCGGCTGCAGGGCGGGCAAATGCTCGGAGAGAATCTGATGGTCGCTCAGCGGAATGTAAACCGGTTCAGGCTGATTTAAGGTTTGAAAGGCAGGGTGCTTCTGCAAAAAGGAATTTGCTTTCCATGCATTATTCAGAATTCTTCCCAAATCAATATGCAGGAGCTGATTGAACTTCCCGATCATTTGCTTAAAAAAGGCATCGGGAAGTGCCATGCCTTTCAGTTCCCCGGAGATTTCTTCTTTCACTTTCAAAAACTGAGGGTTTGCCATCACCTCATTGGTATTCAGTTGGCTGAAGCCCGGAATTTCATTCAGATAAAGATTCGCCTGTTCCATATCCGCCCCTTTATACCTCATTATTTTGATTTATTTTAATGAATCCGCCGGCCGCCTTTGAGTTCATTCTGCAGCGCCTTCAATTTGCTCCATTTTTCTTCCGCCGCCAATCCGGCCTGTTCACTCCAGGTGCCGGGATCCGTCATCCATAGTTTGCGGCCATCTAAAATCCGCCTTAACCGTTGCACATTTGCAGCGGTTAACCCACGGAAGCTGTTGATGCCGTTTGCTGAAAGCAGTTGTGCGATTTTTGGCCCAATCCCTTCAATTAGAGTCAGGTCATCTGTTTGGGAATCCTGCACGGCAGATTCACGGACGCTTGCTGTTGCTTCCGCAGAAGCCGTTTCCAACCCGCGAATCAGCGCTTCGCCGCCTGAATACCGCTGCCTTCCCTCGTCCGGCAACGGGCGCAGTTTAATGGAAAATGCCGGAGGGGAGTTTTCTTTCCATCTGATTTGCTGCCTTCCAGAATCATACGTTATTCCGAAACGAATAGCGGGCGCGGCAGGCGGAGTTTTTGCAGAAGATTTCCTGAAAACTGTTTTTTTGCGGAATGCAATGGCTGTTCCGGCGGATACCAGAATGGCGAAAATAATGATGGACCAAAGAAAGCTCAGGGGTGATTCTTGGGAGGAGGCCAGATTTCCGGATGGCCCCACGATACCGGCAATATTGTATTCTACAGAATGGGTGACTGTACCCAACAGTGCATTAAAGCGCATAGGACCGTTCAATATGCCGGCTTTGTTTCCACTCATCCTGATGGTAAAGAGAGCGCTGTCTCCCGGTAATATGGAAGCGGGAAAATCACCGATCAACTGAAAGCCGGAAGGCAGAATCAGGCCGCTGAGGCCCAGCCTTAATGGAGAGGTATTTTTAATTTTAAAAACCTTTTCCACCGCTGAACCGGTGAGGGTGGAATCAAAATGAATCAGGGTTTCGCTGTAATGTGCCAGCGGCAGATGACCGTCATATAAAATATATTCTGGTAGAACTGCCGGAACCACCCGGCCTGTCAGCGGAAAATCGAAACCATGCAGGCTGCCGTTGTCCAGATCAAAATGAAGGTTTCCGCCGTATTTGCCGGCGGAATCGGGAATCAGCTGAATATCCACAACCAGGCTTTCACCGGGTGCAATGTGCTCTGGGGGCGGTGCTGAAAGGAGGAAACCCTGCGGGAAGCGCAGGTTTTTAAAACCCAGAATTTCTTTGTCCGTGTTGTAAATGGTAAGTGATCTGCCAATTTGCAGCCGGGTGGCCGTTACCGGAAAGTGAAGCGTGTCCGCCGGAAAAATTTGATTTCCGGCGCTGGTTATGCGCACCTGGGGCGCTTCCGCCGGCACCCTGTTTCCCCTTACCCGGAAAATAAATAAATGGGGAATGCCATCATTAATTTCCAGGCTTGCTTCCCCGCCGGCATTACCGGCGGGACCGGGTGTCAGCCTCATTGCGATTTCAACACTTTCACCCGGGGGAATTTCTTCCGGAAGCGGTGCTATCCATTTATATCCATCGGGGAGAACCGGATGGGTGAAGTGCAGCGGACGGGTTTCTTTATTAGTGATCCGGATGGTTTCTTCCGCAGGATGTCCCGGCCTGGACGAGCCAAAGAGAATTTCCGGAATTTGTCCGTTCTGCAGGACAGCCCCTTTATGAGATATTTCAACTTTGGGGAACGGCGGCGGCAGCTTTTCCGGCATAAGGCGGAAGTGAAATCCGCTGCCGGGAATTTTGCGGTTTGCAAAAACAATTGTATCCGCAGACGGTTCTACTCCCGGTTCCGTCCGCAGGCGGAATGCAAAGCTTTGCCCCGCAGTAAGCGTTCCCGGCAGGGAAGGTTTTATGTCCATACCGGCCGGCAGCCGGAGGGAATCCAGCCGCAGGGGTGTGCTGCCCCGGTTATGGAACAGGCATTCATTGCTGATCCAGCTTCCGCCGGGTTCACGCTTAAACAGCAGTGCCAGCTCATCCCCGCTGTTGAGCGATTGCCCTTTATAATAAAATTTAAGCGGGGATTTAATATCATCATATTGCAAAGTGATCTGCCGGGATTGAGAGGCCGGCGCCAGCCATCTGCGGGTAACTTCATCGGAAACCATCACCTGTATATTATGCTCGCCGGGCTGCGCATCAGCAGGGATACGAATCCGGATATGAATGGCGGAATCCGATTTAATATCATAGGAAAGAACACCCAGTATTTTTTCATCGAATTTCACCCGGTCCACCTTGCGGATTTTCTGCAATTCCGCACCCCTCAGGATAATCTCAGCCACTTCGCCGGCACGCACCTTCGGAATTTCAATCTTTTCCAGCGTTGGCTTGGCAATTAATGTGGCAAGGGGAAGAAGGGCGACCACTGCCGGAAGAAACAGACTTCTTAAAATAAATTTAAAAATAAACAGCCGTTTCATGGAAAATCTCCAAATAATACCGGGATGTACAACAGAAATTATGTTCAATAAATATAGTCTTTAAAAATGTGGTCAGCAGGGCGGCGGCCATAAATTGGAAGTCAATTTGAATATCAGCAGGAGATAGTAATAAAAACCAATCTCAATAATGCTGCCGTAATTTAATGACTGAATTTGTAAATACAAGGGTAAATACCGGCTAAACATGAATAAAATTCTTATTTCTGGCATCTGGCTGTACTTCACGCAAAAACAAAGAAGCGGCAATCTTACGAAAGCCGCTTCTGTTGATTAAAAAATCAGTTGCTTATTTTCGCCCGTCCGGAATTTCCACGTAAATCTCGTCGGAATGCGAATCAAAATATTTTCCAAGTTTGTCCATGTAGGCTTTCCTTTTCGCTTCATCCGGCCACGCCGCTTCAATAAGCCCGTTTTGGGTATTCTGGGAGACATCAATATCATTCCAGGAGGCGTATTCGGTAATGATCACCATATCCCGGCTGTCACTGCCGCTGGCATGACGAAGGACCCGCTCACTGATAATCTTATCATTTTTTTGGGTCACTTTTTCCGTCCATTCGTTCATGAGCTGGTTGAATTCCGCCCGGCTTCCATCCTCGGGGATGTTAATGCGCCACTTTGTTACCGTATAGTAGTGGCCGTCATTTTCTTCCTGGGCAATTGCCGCGGAGTTTATAAAAAACGAAAGCATGATAAATCCGATTGCAAAAGACTTCATTGAAACTCTCATGGTGCTTCCTCCTTAGTGATTTGGTTAATTGATAAATCGAATCGGCTTCGATAAAATCAGACTAATCCCGGTTGTTCCGCTACGGGCAGACGGGCGTAAACTGATGCCGGTTTTTGAATAATTTCCGAAGGTGCGGATTCATAATTTTATTCAAGCGGAATTTTCCGGCCGTATTTGCCGAGCCATTCATCAAATGTCAGCAAAGACGGGTTTAAAGAGCGGCTCATTTCAATACTGCGGGAACCGCAATATTCTTTTTCAAATTCCTGTTTAAACTGAAACATATTCCCCAGGTCCTCTGCACCGGGAAAGCCAAACCCGCGAAATACTGCCGGGTCAACAGCATTATATTGTACCTCTTCCCCAAGCGTTTTGCTTAACCCTTCCGCCATCTGGGAACCGCTTAACTTGCCGCCGGCAATCCCGACACTTTTACCGATAAATTCCTCCCCGCGCTTAAAAATGCCGTAAGCGCATTTGCCGATATCTTCCGCGGCAATGCCGGGCAGGCGCTTGTCTGCCATAGGCAGGGTGAGTACTAATTTTCCATCGGATCCGCGTTTGGGACCGAGGCCGAAATAAATAAAATTATCCCAATAAAATGACGTGTATAGAAATGTTACCGGCAGATGTTGTTCGGTGAAAAACTTATTTGCTTCGCCCTTGGCGTCATAATGGGGAACCTTGAATTTTCCCATAAGTGTGGGCATGCGGTCATCGCCCAGCGGAACCCATTTGCGGGTATCCTCCAGTGTTGACCAGATAACATGTTTTACCTGCGCCTCCTTTGCCGCGTTGGCTAAATTAGCTGCATGCTGCATTTCTTTTTCAGGAGAAAAATGCTCCCAGAAAAAGGTGACGCAATATGCACCATAGGCGCCCTCAAACGCCGCTTTAATACTGTCGGTATCATTTACATCTGCAAAAACGACTTCAACGCCGGAATCGGCCAGTTTTTTCGCTTTATCCGAGTTGATATCGCGGGTTAAAGCACGGGCGGTAAAGCCGTTACTGCGGTCCTTTATAATTGCCTGAACCAGGCCGCCGCCCTGTGAACCCGTGGCGCCGGTAACTGCTATTATTTTCTTTTCAGCCATGAAATTTCTCCAATTAAGTTAAAAGTCAGTAAAATTATTTTTGAAAAAAAGGCCATTGTGCGGCTTCCATATAGCGGAAACTGTACAGCGTATTTCATTAATTGCGGAAAAGGGCCAAGCCTGCGGAGGGTTCATATTCCCTCAATCCATTTATTGAAACTCTCATTTTCCGCCCCGGCAGGATATTCCCAGTCCGGTTTCAGCCGCAGCCCGCTGTTCTGCCGCCAGATAAAATCAACGGCAGACTGAACATCCTTGAATTCCGGTATCTTCAGCAGATGCAGGATTCGCATCTCCAGAGCCAGTTCCTCCAGATCGCAGGTAATATTCTGGGGCAGAAGGGCATTGCGGATTATCTCCGCCTGACGCAAATCATAGGTGGCCCAGACAATCCCCTCGCTGCCGTTCAGATAATCCCGTTCCTGGAAACTGATCTGCACTTCAACAAAAGAGCCATAGGGAATCCGCGGAAATAGACCCGTGCCGGCAGGATGCCATTCCAGTATCGTCCCGGTGGTCAGTTGAATTTTTCCCGTATTCTGGTAGCTGCCGCGAAAAAGCAGGGAGCGCGCCGGCATAAAAGAGATCCTTTATTTAGAGTCATACAGATGATTCTGTTCAATAAGCAAATGAAAACAGCAGTTTGGCGGAAAGCAGTTTATTAAAGATCAAGATTTTTAATTTGAATGACAGGCCGCAACAATCAGTTTGCGGTATTTCCGCCGGAATCTCCGATCAGCAGCCACTTATTTCCCTGCTTCATCAAAACATCCGTCCAGCGGCCGCTGGTATTCTGTTCTTCCCCCTCAGTACTTTTAAACGTCATGTCATAATAATAGTGAACCACTGCAATATCATCCAGAACATTGATGGCGACTGGTTTGATGTTATACATCACAATGGAATTATTCTGCAGGAAATATTTGAGTCCTTTTTGGGTTTCGGATTTCGTTCCCGGTAAAGGTTCATTGAATCCCCAGCCCCGGTAACTGTCGTGATAATAACTCAGCATATTATTTACATTGCCGCCGGCAAAAGCATCCCAGTAGGCATTAACATTTTTCCAGACTGCCTGCTGCTCGGATGACCACTCTTGTGCCTGAACGCTGCTGTTCATGATCACCGCAAGCAGCATGGCAAATAAAATGATAAAAAGCCGCCGATAATTTTTCATTAGTTTCTCCTGTCCGGTGTGTGTGCGTTGAATCCGTTTAAAAATAAAGCATTCATGAATGGCTAATCTTGGCGATTCTGCGCAAAAGTTTTTCATTTCTGCGCAATTGCAGAAAAAGGGTAAAAAAAGAAGGGATTACCGGGAATCCATTCTGCCGGCCGCTATAATTCATCTGTCTTTTTAAGCAGCAAGCGGGATTATGATATTTTAATCAATAGTGAAATCGGCAAGCTGAACGCAAATTTCCATCAGGTAGTAAATTGCCTGATCCTGCCGGGACAGGCTGCCCGGTTTGTGGGCAATGACGGCCGTTCCCAGAAAATCATAATCATCCACAATAAGAGAGGCAAATATTTCACTGCTTATCTCATTGTCCTCATCGCGGGCAATGCGGCTTTTCTCCGCATAGTAAAATCCATCGGGTTCGTCTATTTCGGCAGGTTCATCCTGAAAATCGGGATCCTGTTCCCATCGAAGTACATAGCCTTCCTCATCAGTCCAGTTCATGATGTAATCATCAAATGCATCTTTTGTCTGCAGACCTGAACCCCAGTCGTCATTTTGTAAAATCTGCACCACCATTTCCACTTTTTCACTTTCCGACCAGGCTTCCAGAAGATGATCCCGGCTGTTAAAAGACATGTTCACCCCGCCGGGGACCGAAACCGTTGCTCCGGTTTCAAAGTCTTCGTAAACGTCAATCTCATAGGTCAGCAGATCAATGCCGATATCCTGCAAAGCGAAATTCCGCAACTCATCAATTGGTTTCTGATCTTCCGCTTCCATGTAGTCATAGATTTCCGACAGGGGAACTGTCCGCAGTTTTGAAAGCGCTTCATTTTCACCAAAAATAACTTCTTCTGTGTAATCCCCTCCGGCGGTTGCATTTGCGAACAAAGAAGTCTGTAAAGAGGGGGTTTTCGGAAAATCGGGATTTGAATTGTCAATCCCTTCGCTCAGCAGTTTTTGTAAATATGTGGCAGGTATGGCCCAATTGATCCGGGCAGCACCGCCGTATAAACCGCCATCCGCGATCCCCACTACCTCTCCGGAATTATCCATAATCGGTGCCCCGGAATGGCCGGGCTGAATATTGGAGCTCACCCGAAAAATTTTAACGTCCGGCGAGGGATAGCCCTGGTTCTTCAGTCCGGTTCTGATTTTATCCCCTACTTTGAGAATACTTGACAACGTCGGGTCTCGGTGCATGCTCCTGGAAAAACGGATGGGGTCTCCCTGCATGGTGGCGACATTTCTGGGGTAGCCCCAGATGGTAAATTCCCGGCTTAAATCAGGAGCGGCATTATATTTCAAACCCGTAGCGCCCATATCCTCCTGCAGCTTTAACAATGCCAGATCGGATTCCTTGTGGACTTTGGAAATGACTGCCGGACTGGTTTTTTTGCTGATTTCCGAGAATACGGTAATTTTATTTGCCCCCGCCACCACATGAAGAGCGGTGACAACCTGGTTGGATGATTCAAAAAGAAAACCGGTACCTTTATCCGCATTGTCCACTTTTATTCTGACAACGGCGGTGCCGTCCTGTGCCGGCACGTTTATGAAAGACAAGCCCAGGATAAGTACACAAAAGTATTTTGCCATCTGATGCGGACACCGGCAAAAGGCGGATTTATATTGGTTTATAGATTGCATATCGCCTCCTTTAAGGCTTCTTTCAACGCTTTTTGCTCATCCCCGGGCACATATAATTCAATATTATTTGTCCCGTCCTGCAGCCCGCATAAAATGTTTTCGACAGATTTCAGGATAAAGGGTTTGGCGT
>JBAPTX010000300.1:0-12470 GCA_049282375.1 Calditrichia bacterium | reverse complement strand
CTAATCTTCATGGTGACAGCCATCCTTGTTAAAGAGTTCGGTATCGCTCATTAGCGCTGTTTACTTGTTTCCGGTATTGATCAAGAAAGCTTTTACCCTTGTTCGCCTGCTGAATTTTGCCACTCAGGTTTGCTTTCTTCTCTTTCATAATATCGAATATTTTTTGATCAACTTTAATTATATTTTCGAATTTTGACTGAATTGCTTTATTTAGAGCATTCTTGAAATTCTGGGGAATGAAAGATTCTTCATTTTTATTCACTTTTTCGCGAAGGCCGGCCAGTTCCTTCAAGGCCGTATCCCGTTTTTGCAGCCACCCGGTAAATTCATTAATTGCATTTTCCTGCAAAGCATTTACAGCTTCCATGGTAAAATTGTAAATTTTATCAATCAGATAGTCAACTTCGGTTAATTTTTCCTGCAAAGATTTCATCCTTTAGTATTTAACATCCACTTCGATCCCCTGCATGCTGAGGGTGCGCTGCATTTCAGAAAAATGTTCAACCGTCTTCATAAAAGATTCCGGCGGAATGCGCCGGATAATTTCACCGGAATGGGGATCCTTTACCACAATTACAATTTTATGGGAAGCCTTACCGATTTCGAATTCGATGTTAACTCCCGCATGTCGCAGCTTTTCACTGACCTCCCGGGCAATCTTCATCATTTGAGAGAAATCCGTGGCCATTTGCCCGGATTTCTTAGATGAATTCTGTTTAAGTTCCAGCCGGATAGCCTCTTCTGCTTCGCTTTTTGAGGCACTTTCAACTTTTCCGGATTCAATCCCGGGCGGAATACCTGCCCCGGAAGATGTGGCGGATTTTAGCGAATAAACATCCATGTTTATTTCTCCTTCTCTTAATAGAAAAATGCAGACTGCTGCATACTGCTGATCATGGATGACTGAAAAGAAAACATACTGCTGGCCGCCTGAAGCTGGGAGAACTGCTGTCTGTAATATTCTATACGGCGATCCACCATTTCCTGGGTGCGGTCAATACGGTTATTCAGCGATGTAACCTGCCCCTGAAGAATATCCCGGCGTCGGGAAATAACACCATCCCCGGAGGTATAGGAATCCAGAATATCCACCAGGCGGTTGGCCACACCATCTTCCGAACTGAAAAGATCCGCCACCTGATCCAGATTTGTATTCAGCATTTCTTTCAATTTGTCATCATCCGAGATGCTGAGCTTTCCGCCGCGGTCTGCCGTAATTCCTATTGATGATAAAATAGTCGGGGCGCCCGCGGCCAGTCCGCTGACCGGCTGGGAAAGCAATCCACGCACCTGCATTTTCAACCGGCTGACGGCAAAATCGCCGCTGAGGGCGGAGCGTTCATGGGTTGCACTGTTGACCTGTGTATTGGTTTTGATAAAATCCATTACTTTGTTATAGGAATCTATAAATTCCTGCAGCTTGGTTTTAATGCTCTCCGTATCATTTTCCACATTCAGGGTCAGGGGCGGATCACCTGCCTGATGGGCATTCTGCAGGTTCAGAGTAACGCCTTCCAGCGCATCCTCCACCGTATTGGAATTCCGCTCTATGCGCACATTATCAATAAAAAGAACTGCATTTAATTCACCCGGGTCATACACCCGGCCGCCGCTGGTCCCGTTCATAATTACTGAATCATCCATACCGATGGTGTTCAACAGAGAGCCGCTGCTGTCGCTTAAGCCCATCTGAAAATCCAAACCGGTTTCTCCGGAGGTAAAAACCAGCCGCATGGTATCTTCCGAATCGTGGATTACCGATGCAGTTATTCCAATATCAGCGCTGTTGTTAATACCGGAGACGATATTCTTCAGAATAGTTTCATTATCATCACCGGCGGCTACATCCACCGAAACCTGCTGCGATTCGCCGTTTACGGCAACATCAAAAGTGTAGGTGCCTGCCCCCAGTGAAGATGCCAGATCATTACCGCTGATATTAAACCGGCTGCTCACAATTTTATCCGCTTTGGCCAATTGATTTACTTCTATGGAATGTGAAGTAATACTGGCGGAGGAGGTTGCCGTTACCGTCAGAAAAGAATCGTCACTTACCGTGGCCAGCCGCTTGCTGAAAATGGAAGTGGCATTGTTATAGGACAATTCTTTGGCAAGAGATTGCAAAGAGCGCAAATTGGTTTTCAGGGTATTGAAAAGTGACAGCCGTTTGTCGATACTGCTGCGTTGATCTTCCAGGCGCCGGATAGGCCGCTCTTCCAGCATCCGGTAATTCTGCATCAAATAATCAATATCGCTTGATCCGATTGATGACATCATATCTGCACCTTACATCCTTGTTAATTCAAATTAAACGCTTTTGCCCAGGACTCCCGCAAATCCTCCACAACCTGCAGCGCCTGTTTATACTGATTTTTGCGCAGGCACTCCTGGCAATAGCGATATAGCCGGAAAAGCCCCATGGCTATTTCCTTCTGATCAAAATTAAGCGAAGCGATCAGCTCGGTAAAACCGCTGTTGGCTTTGCTGATATCCTCTTTCTTTATGGAAATGATAATTAAATCATATATTTTTAAAATCAGTTCAGTGGGACTCAGGTTCAGAATCTGGTTTTGCTGATATGTAGAAATACCTTTTCGTGCAGGTGCTTGTCTGCGGTAGTTTAACGCCGTATTCATTTAAATCGAACTCCTTTTCGAATCTCAATGAGTGTTTGATAAAGCGGATCAATTATTACTTTTGCTAATCTTTTCTCTCAAAAAGCCCTCCGGGGCCAATAAGGGAGAAGCCTTCCCATTATGGAAAGACTTCTAAACCCAGCTACCGGAACAGTGATAAGATATTATTCGGTGCGGAATTCGCCTGCGCCAGTTGTGCAGTTGCCGTCTGCTGCAGAATCTGCAGTTTGGTTACTTCCAACTGCTCTTTTGCAATATCGGCATCCATGATCCGGCTGGCAGCCGCATCCGAATTGGTAATGGCAACCTGCAAGGTGGCTTCCTTGTAGTCCAGCCGTTGCATCAATGCCCCCAAATCCTGCAGAGAGGTGCTGACAGATTGAATAAATCCATCCACACTCGCCAGTGCATTTACAGATGACAGATCGGTTGTGGTTAACCCGCTGACACCAAACTGGCTGGAATCCAGGGTGGCACTGAGATCGACCTGAATGTTATCTCCGGTGTCCGCGCCGGTCTGGAACACTTTTCCGGTAAAACTCCCATCAATCAATTGCGAACCGTTAAAACGGGTTTCCGAAACAATATCATCCACCTCATCAAACAAATCGTTGATCTGGGTAAGAATTGCTGTTAATTCGGAGTCACCGTAAGAGCCGTTTCCTGCCTGAATCATCTTTTCCTTTACCGTAACCAGAACATCATTGATATTCTGTAAACCGCCTTCAGCCACTGATAAGACATTCTTGGCTTCACCCACATTATTCATTGCCTGGCTTAAAGAACGCGAACGGACTTTAAGTTTGGTGGACAGGGTGTAACCTGCAGGGTCGTCTGCAGCGGAATTGATTCGTTTTCCGCTGGCGAGTCGCATTTGACGAACACCAACTTTGCTGTTAATAGCATTCAGCGCGTTTAATGCGTTTAATGCGCCAACGTTGGTGTTAATCCGGGATCCAGTGTAAAAAGCCATAATTTCTACCTCCGTGTAAAAAGATTAATAAATATTTTCAGGCGTCCGTGCCTGATTATAGTTGCCAATTTTAATAATCGTCTGCTAAATTACGATCTTTAATATTTAAAATGATTACCCGGCAGAATTGCCGGTGAATGGTGTGATATTTGTTATATTGGTTTTATAACTGCTGACTGAAAGCAGTCCTCTTTTCCGGACTTATATTCTTCAACAGAAAAGGAATCGGGCAGCGGCTTTCCATCGTGAAACGAGTTTCAACAAAATCCGGCAGCAGGAGGTTTTTAACCGGCCCAAAGCAAACCAGTGGGAGGTCTGCCCTATCCGTATCCCGCTTGTGATATGATCAGGTATTCAGTAAACCCTGCTGAATTGCATATCGGGTAATTTCTGCATTGGAGGAGAATCCCAGTTTCTGCAATAAGCGCTTCCGGTAAGTACTAACCGTTTTGGGGCTGAGATTTAATTCATCGCCAATTTCACGGATGCTTTTACCCGTTGCCAACTGGCGAAGCACCTGAAACTCCCTGCCGGAAAGTTGTTCGTGTTTGGCAAGATGAGTGCCTGAGGCCAGTTGTGCCGCCAAGGTCTCGGCAAGGTTTGCGCTCAGATATTTCCCGCCGGCGGCAACTTTTCGAACCGCCTTTACCAGTACATCGCCGGCCGTTTCTTTGGTAATGTACCCGGAAGCGCCCTCTTTTAAGGCGCGGCGGGCAAAGCGGTCTTCCGAGTGCATGCTTAATATTAAAATTTTTAAATCAGGATGATAAAATTTTAAATCACTGAGTAATTCCAAACCGTTTTTATCCGGCAAACTGATATCCAGCACAACAACATCTATTTGTTTTTCCTGAAGAATGTTCAGCAGCTCTTCTGCAGAAGATGCTTCCGAGTCAACTTGAAAATCATCTTCAGCACTCAATAACTTTTTAAATCCCTCCCGGATCAGCGTATGATCGTCCACAACACATACACGAATCAAAAGAAATAAACCTCCTTTTAACTACTTTTCCATTTCACTTAATGGAATATTCAGAATTATGGTTGTTCCTTTACCCGGTTTACTTTCTATTTTCAGCTTTCCTCCAATGGCGCCGGCCCGTTCCTGCATTCCCAGCAAACCATACTTGCCATCAGGAATATGCTTGTCTGAGGGAAATCCGATGCCATTATCTTTTATTTTCATAATCAAACGATCGTGCTGGACGTACATATTTACAAGAATTTTATCTGCCTTTGAATGGCGGGCGGCATTGTTTAGTGCCTCCTGCAGAATGCGGTAAACAGCGATCTCTTTTTGTTTTTCAAAATTCAGGCTTGTTACGGCTATATTAAAATCAACGGCGCCAGTGGTTCTTTTACGGTATTCAGTCAACTGCCATTCCACCGCCTCCAGCAATCCCATTTTGGCAAGTACTTCCGGGCGTAAGTCCGAAATAATCCGCCGTACCATTTCCACCATTTCATTCAGTTGATTTTTCATAAACCCGATTTTTTCCAGATATTCACCGGAAGACTTAAAATCAGGATCGGCGGTAATTTTTTGTTCAATCATGGTAAGGTTCAGTTTTAAAACACTCAGCATCTGACCCAGATCGTCATGAATTTCCCTGGCAATGGACATTCGTTCAAGCTCCCGCACTTTTTGCAAATGATCGGTCAATGCCTTTAATTTGCTGCGGGAAACTTCCAGCTCCTGTAAATATTGTTTTTTCTCCGTTATATCCACTGCGGTTCCTTCATAATACAAAATACTGCCGGCGGAATCGCTTACTGCATGGGCATTCACAGAAATCCAGAATTTTTCTCCGTGAATATTTTTAAAAGGCATCTCAAAATTGCGCACCTGCCCTTTTGTTTCTATTTGCTCCAGAAACCGCTCCCTGTCTTCGGGAATAAAATATAACTGCTTGCGCACATTCTGAATTCCCCGAACCATTTCTTCAGGTGAATTCAATCCATACATCCGGGCAAGGGCCGGATTTACCATTAGAAATTTTCCTTCCGGCGAACTTTGAAAAATACCCTCCACGGAATTATTAAATATTTTCCGGTATTTCGCTTCTGTCTTCCGCAAAGCGTCTTCCGCCAGTTTACGTTCCGTAAAGTCGCGGCCAATGGAATTTATGGATTTCAAATTCTTATTTTCATCGTAATGGAGATTGATATTCCAGAAAATATAGTGCAGATTTCCATTTTTATCCACCAGGCGGTTTTCGCTGGTGCCATTTTTCTGCTTTTGCGAAATCCATTTCTGAATAGTGTTCTTTGATTCTTCCAGATCATTCGGATGAACGATATCCCATGCTAAGGTATCCTGCAGTTCTTCCCGGGTATAACCCAACAAATCAGAATATGCCTTATTAATAAAAATAAATTTACCATCCGCATCCACCTGGCTGACCAGGTTATCAGTTCCTTCCACCAGTTCACGATAGCGGGCTTCACTTTTCTGCAGCGATTCCTGAAAATGGATCAGTTCTGTAATATCGACTCCCATTCCGGTAATACTGCTGATCTGCCCCAACGCCTGGTTTTCCATTACAAGAACAATCTCAAGATAGCGCCCGTAAAATTCAACCACCCCGCTAACCTGTTTCCCCTTTTCCAGACGGTGGTAGAGTTCCTCCCAGGTACTATTTTGCCCGTCCAGATTGGTAAACCGATCTACCTTTGCATGAAGCGAAATATGCTTATCAATTAAGTGTTCCCGGGTAAGTCCGATTTTCTCAACTTCCGCACCCTGAACATAATCAATAAGTCCCTCCTGATTAATACCGAAGAGAATAATGGGGGCATTTTCCAGAATTGCGTTAACCCGCGATTTGAATTCCTGTACCTGCGCTTCAGCCATGCGGGCGCTGGTTTTATCTTCTGCGGAAATGATGATGCTTTCGACATTTTTTTCCTCATCAAGTAGCGGGGCTGCATTCAGAGAGAGATATACTGTCTCTTGTCTCAGATTTGTCAGCATCAATTCAATTTTCATTTCAGGCCGTTTATACTTATTCACTCTGGCCTGCGGCAGATTGTATTCAAAAAACCGGTTTCCCGATACATCCCTGATTTGCCACTCTTCAATATTTAAAGAGTGCTTTAATAATTTTTCCTGCCCTGCACAAAAAATTTCCTGCGCAGTACGATTGGCAAATAAAAAATGACCATCCGAATTCAAGAGCAAAATGCCGATTGGGCTGGTATGAACAATGCTGTTAAGAAACTGATGATCCCGCCTGAGTGATTCAATTATCTGGGAGCGTGTTTTTTCCGCTGTCTTTAACTGGTTTAAAGCTGTTGACAATTCCAGCGTCCGGAGTTCCACGGCTCTCTGCAGCTTCTTACGGCTGCGGATATAATTGATGAGCAGGTATAACATCAGAATAAGAATAAATAACAGCAGGGCTATAAATATATATAGCTGATTCCGGATGGAAGAATTCCACCCCTCGCGAAGGGACGCAGCAACAACCCATTTTTTTCCCGGCAAAGAAATTGTCTGTTTAACATAATCCTTATTTGAAATGGGCTTTCCCCAAACCAGTTCTCCCGATTCTTCCAAAATCAGATAATTCAGGTATTTATTATGATCATTAAAACCCGCTTCCTGCCAAACAGTATCGAAATCCAAAGCCAGAGTCAGCAATCCCCAGAATTTTCCATCCACAATTATCTTCTGGCGCAGGACAATCCCTGTTTCACCCTGCAGGAGTTCATAAGGATGACTGATCACCAGATTACCTGTTGATAAAGCCTGCATCACATCCTTCTTTACTTGTGGGCGTAAATCTTTCAGGAGATTGTGTCCGAAAACAAGCCTGTTTTTTTCCTGCGGATAAATATATCTTTGAATGCCCTCCGGCGCCAGAGCAACACCCACCAATCCACTTTCCTTTTCGAATACTGCTGCGGCATATTGATAAAATTTTTGTTCGATTGCAGAGGAATCCTGATTTATCACCATTTTCACAAAAGTATACATCGCAGAAAACTGGGAAGCCCGGCGATTCATTACCGCAGAGAAAACATCCTCCCGGGAATCCATTTCGGCAAATACCTTCTCTTTCTCGCGATCAACTAAAAATTTATTCATTAATAATACTGCCACCACAGCAGCAGAAATCACAAAAATGCTACCAAGAGAAAGCAAGATAACACGGAAGTATTTGGACCTGGAATTTGACATGGTGCGTTATTATAGGAAATAAAGAAATAATTATCAAGAAAAATCCGGCCGTTTCTTAAACGGTATTATAATTATAGATAAAAATCCGGCGGTATGTTTCAGCGGACGATCATCCTCTGATGAAAAGAAACACCTGATATCCCAGAAATATGATCAGGAATAAAGCGGCCTCCCAGCGGTCGAGTTTACGTTTTTTTCCCGTGAACATGGTAAAAAACAGTAAAACAGAGGCAACTGAAAGAAACAGCAAATCCGCATTTAATGTGGTTTCAAAAGGAAGGGGCATGATAATGCCGCTTAAAGAAAGCACAAACAAAATATTAAAAATATTAGATCCGACCACATTGCCGATGGCAATGTCATTTTTCCCCCGGTAAGCCGCAACCGAGGAAGTAAACAATTCCGGCAGTGAAGTCCCAATAGACACCAGCGTCAAACCGATGAACTTTTGGCTCAGGCCCAGCGCTTCGGCAAATATTACTGCCCGGGATACCACCAGTTGTCCGCCCGCCGCCAGTCCTATTAATCCTCCTGCCATAAAAAGGATCGTTTTACCGGCGGGCAACTGTCGTATTGACGGTTTATCTTCAACATCCACCCGGCTGATACCGAAAACATAAACCATAAAAATAATAAAAAACAGCAGCAGAATAAGCCCGTCTCCCCGGGAAAGCTGACTGGCCCCTGCAGAAAAAAAAGCATCATTGCATAACAAAATAAGGGCAGCAACGGCAACGAGTGAAAATGGGATCTCTTTCCAGATCGTATTCTGCCGGGTCTGCAATGGGCGGATCAGGCCGGCAATTCCCAAAATCAGCAGGATATTGACGATATTACTGCCGATTACATTTCCAAATGCGATTCCGGTTCTTCCCTGAAAACTGGAAAGCACATTCACCAGCAGTTCGGGAGCGGAAGTGCCGAAAGAAACCACCGTCAATCCGATAACGATTTCGGATACTCCTAAGCGGCTTGCCCATGCGGAAGCACCTTCCACCAGAAAATCGGCGCCTTTTATCAACAGAATAAAACCGGTAATTATTAACAGCAGGTGAAGTATCATATTAAAACATTAAATCCCCAATTATCACACAGAGATAATACCATTTGCCAGACTTTCACATTTTTATTTTCTACTCGGGTTCCATTTCTGAATCAGGATTAAAAAGCGGCGGCTTTGGTGAGATGCCTTCCACCGGCTTTTGCAGTGGATTGTTTTTAATCCCGACTCCATGCAGGTAAACCAGGCGGCCGCCATAATAGGCGCCGGTGATAAGCAATACCGCTGTTACTGCCGTCAGCAGCCAGTATCCGGTGCGGAACCGCCGCGGGAAATTCCCCAATTTACCCGCCCGCCAGAAAAGCTGTGCCAGGATGCCGGCCGCCAGCAGAAAGGCCAGTGTTTCATGAACTTCAAAATCCTTCCCGGCGCTTTGGGGAATCCATACCCGGCTTTCCGCCAGCAACCCGCTGGCAATGGAGGCCAGTACAGCAACACTTGCAATAATCAGGTTAATCCAGGCAGCCTGATGATATTTCTGGCGGTGAGACCAACTGCCCCAGACATCCAGCATCACAGCCGCCAGATACCAGGCGATGCTGAAATGCACAATAAAGGGATGCAGATGTTCAAGATTCAAAGGAAGAGCCCCTGTTAATGCCGGATTAATTTAAAGGATGGTTACTAATTACAGGAAGTTTAAAGCATGCTAAAATAAGGAAGATTGTCAGGACTCATTCAGCTTAAGCCGCTTGAATAATTGGGTTTTAACCGCAACGGGCACAGGATGGCTTTCGTTGCAATCCCGGTAAAGGGAGACGGTCATTTTAACGGTATCCAGATAAATGCGGCATTCCGGGCATTCTTCCACATGCAGCAGCAGCTCCCTGCACATGGGATGGTTTAAATCCTGCCCCAGGTAGCCGCACAATTCATCTATAATTTTCTTACCATGTTTTCTCATTGGTTTCCCACCGATTTAGAGTATTCATCCATATAGTGGGCCAGATTTTCACGAAGATAAACCCGCGCCCTTTTTAAACGAATTTTCACATTGGACTCGGTTATTCCCAAAATTTGACCGGTTTCCCGAATAGACATGTTTTCCAGGTCCCTTAATACAAACACAGAACGGTAAATCTCGGGAAGTGCTTCCACAGCCTCATCCAGGTGTTTGCGGAACTCTTCGCTCAGCATATCCTGCAGCGGTAAATCCCGCCACTCATGGATCTGCATGTTATCGGGATTGTCAAATTTTTCTTCCAAATCCTCATCGGTTAAAATCGTTCTTTTGTCTTTGCGAATTTTCATCAGCGCAAAATTGGTGGCAATGCGGTAAATCCAGGTAAAAAAATTGGCACGCCCGTCAAATGTATCTATTTTCTGATAAACAGTGACAAACGTTTCCTGCAGGACATCGGCGGCATCATCCGGGCTTTTTAATATCCGCAATCCCAGGTTGTAAATCCGCTCACTGTAGAGCTCCACCAGTTGAGTAAAAGCGCCGTCATCCCCCTTTTTGGCCGCGGCGACCAGCGCGCTGACGTTATTTTGTTCCATTCGCCTGACTTCTTTTAGATTAAGTTTCCCATGCAAAGTTACAGAGATTCGCTTCAACAATCGCCCAATATAATACCAAATACCGGAACAGGGAAGATCAAAAGGAATTCGAACCTCCGGTAATAAGCATGAATTCTACTTAAAAATTCCGCACCGTCGATTTTGATAGGATATTTCTCAACAGGGCAGTCCAATCTCACCTTACGGATTTCAAAAATACTTTCTACAAATCTGTCATTCCAATTCAGGACCGGCATCTTTTTTCTTCTATTCTGCTCTTCTTGCGCATTGTCACACCCGGAAATGCATAGTGAGTTATTTTTGAGTTGCATTTTGCATTTATCAGCATATATTTGTGCTTTATTTTTACTGATATTGACAGGATGAACAATAATTTAACCACAAAGTGAAAGGATGAGCCAGATGAGCCGGGAAGATATTTTAAAACGCTGTAAAGAGGAAAATGTCAAATTTCTGCGCATGCAGTTCACGGACATTTTCGGGGTAAACAAAAATGTGGAAGTGCCGGAATCGCAATTTGAAAAGGCACTGGAGGGGGAAATCATGTTTGACGGTTCTTCAATTGAAGGATTTGCCCGGATTGAAGAATCGGACATGCTGCTGAAACCGGATTTCGATACTTTCCGCATTTTTCCATGGGAAAACCAGAACGGACGTATCGCCCGTCTGATTTGCGATATCATGAATCCCGATGGAGGACCTTTTGCCGGCTGCCCGCGCCAGGTGTTAAAGCGGGTATGTCAGAAAGCAAAGGATATGGGATTTACCATGCAGGCTGGCCCGGAAGCGGAATTTTTCCTTTTTCAGCATGATGAGATCGGCAACCCCACCCGCAACACACACGATTCCGCCGGCTATTTTGATCTGGCGCCGCTGGACCTGGGGGAAGATGCGCGGCGGGATATTGTAAATATTCTTAACAGCCTCAATTTTGAAGTTGAAGCGGCTCATCACGAAGTGGCTCACGGTCAGCACGAAATAGATTTCCGGCACGGTGATGTAGTGGAAACCGCGGATAATGTGGCCACGTTTAAATTTGTGGTTCGTAAAATTGCCCAGAAATATAACCTGCACGCGACCTTCATGCCCAAACCGGTGTTTGGAATCAACGGCTCCGGCATGCATGTGCATCAATCCCTTTTTAAAGGGAATGAAAATGTTTTCTTTGATGCGGACAGTCCCGACGGGCTCTCGGAAATTGCAAAATTTTATATCGGTGGAATCCTGAAACATGCCAAAGCCTTTGTGGCAGTGACCAATCCGCTGATTAATTCTTATAAACGGCTGGTTCCCGGTTATGAAGCGCCGGTGAATATCGCCTGGTCCGAGCGGAACCGCAGCCCGCTGGTGCGGGTCCCGGCCAAACGGGGCAAGAGCACCCGCATCGAAGTCCGTGTGCCCGACCCCTCCACCAATCCATATCTGGCGCTTGCGGTAATGCTGGCTTCCGGTCTGGACGGGATTGAAAACCGCATCTCACCGCCGCCGGCTGTAAATAAAAATATTTTTTCCATGAGCCAGCGCGAAAAACGCCGTCTCAAAATTGAAGAGCTCCCCGCCAACTTGTGGGAAGCTGTTGCCAACCTGGAAAAGGATAAGCTGCTGCAGGAGGCGCTGGGGGATCACATCTTCAATCATTTTATTGAGGCTAAAAAAATGGAATGGTCGGATTACATCTCGCAGGTTCACCAGTGGGAGCTGGACCGTTATTTTTCCTATTATTAATAAACGGATTTTGTACCTGTATGAATTTGCCATCTGCCTGACCCCGGTAAAATCCCGGGGTTTTTTTATGATTTCAGGCGGGCTGGGGAATTTCGCCGGCCTTTTCCAGCGCCTGGCGGCAAAGCACCGGGCCGACAATCTGGTTAATGGCAATGGTGGCAATAATCAGTGATTTGATGCTGCTGCCGATTTCTCCGGGAATGCTCTGGGCAATAAGGACGGCTAACCCCATGGAAACACCTGCCTGAGCGCTGAAGGCCATCCAGCTGTAATTTTTTATCTCCCTGCCCGCTCCAGCCAGCCGCCCGCCCAGATAGCTGCCGGCATAAAGTGAAACCATCCGCACCAGCACCAGCGAAAGGGTTAATATCC
>JBAPTX010000299.1:0-11517 GCA_049282375.1 Calditrichia bacterium | reverse complement strand
CGATTTGCCGGATTCCTGTGAGTTATACCTGCAAATGGGAACAAGCCCCGCCAGGTTTTTGCGGAAAGCACCCCTGCAGCACTATTTTGATTTCCGCATCAGTAACAATCTGGTGCGGGTGGTATTTCATAAAAACGCCCTGGCGCTGCTGGGTACGCCCTGCCGCATCAAATGGATCGACTATTACCGGGAGTAAAACCCCGTCATTCAGGGGTCCATATTTTTCATTGAAAACATAAGCCACATTTGCGAAAGCAGTCTTCCAGTAAAACCGTCAGGAGCTGCTGTCAGCAGAATTGTGATAAAACCGCTGCAAAAATTCGGCATCGGCAGGGTTGAGATCAAAACGAAAAACCGCCTGCTGCAGCAGTTTTTGAAGGGGCGGATGATCATCGGATTTCAGCCTGGCGGATATCCATTGTACCGCCTGCCGCAAAGCCCTGCTCATTTGAAAATCTGTTGTCAAAATTCTAATCCTTAGAAAACTTGTTTCTGGTAAGTTAATACCGATATTAATTGAATAAATTATTTTTTAATGTTGCCATTGGTATCCGGAAAAATCAACCCGTTTAAAAAACCAGACAGAAAAAGATTTGCACTTTTCACTATTCAGTGGTTTAATATACTTTACGGGTGGGCGGAAGCTGGAATGAAGTTATAGAATATTGGATTAAATGTTATCCGGAACAGTGTAACAGGAGGATGACCCCTTTAATGATAACCCCGCGTGGCAACATGCTTGCCGAGCCTTCCGGCATCATTTTCGATATCAAGCGCTATGCCATCCATGATGGCCCGGGCATCCGGACAACCGTATTTCTGAAAGGCTGTCCTTTGAACTGCATCTGGTGCCATAATCCGGAAAGCCGGCGCAGTGAACCGGAACCGGTCATAAAACTGAGAATGAAAGCATTCTCAGGAAATTCTTATTTCCAGAACGGGAATCAGGATATTGGCATCCGCCTGAACGTGCAGCAGGTATTATCCGAGTTACGGAAAGACGAAATATTTTACAGCGAATCCGGCGGGGGCATCACTTTTTCCGGCGGTGAACCGCTGCAGCAACTGACTTTTTTGGCGGCGCTGCTGGAAAAAGCCGCCGAAAACGGCTGGCACACTGCGGTGGATACCTGCGGCTACGCACCCTGGGATTCATTCGAAAGAGTGCTGCCGCTGACCCGCCTGTTTTTATTTGATCTGAAAATAATGGATAACCAGCTTCATAAAAAATATACCGGTAAAAGTAATGATCTGATTCTGCAGAACCTGCAGAAACTCAGCGGAAAAGCGCCGCTGCGGATACGGATACCGTTAATTCAAAACATAACTGATACCGAAAAGAATTTAAATGCCATTAAGGATTTCCTCTCCGGCCTGCCGCAAAATCCGGAAGTGGATTTGCTGCCCAACAATTTTCTGGCCCAAAACAAATACCGGCAGTTGAATCAGCCGGTGGAACCTGCTATCTTTCAACCTTATCCGCCGGACCGTCTTTCCGAAATTGAAGATTATTTCCGGGAAAGCGGCTATCCGGTTCAGAGTGGAGGCTGAAATATGAATGAACGGGTTCGAAAGTTAAGGGAAAAAAGCTTGCAGGCGCAACCGTTTCTCTCCGGAGAACGGGCTTCCCTGCTGACTGATTTTTATCAGACGAAGGAAGCGGCGGGAAATCCTGCACCCGTTCTCCGTGCCAAAGCCTTCCACTATCTCCTGCTTCACAAAGAAATCTTTATCGATGACGGTGAACTGATCGTAGGTGAACGCGGAGCGGCGCCAAAAGCAACCCCCACCTATCCTGAACTTTGTCTGCACAGCATGGAAGACCTGGAAATTTTACATTCCCGCGAAAAAATTCCCTTTTATGTTGCAGAAGAAACCCGGCAGATTTACCGGGACAAAATCATTCCTTTCTGGCAGGGCCGTTCCATGCGAGAGCATATTTTTACAGAGATGACCCCGGAATGGAAGGATGCTTATGAGGCAGGCATATTCACCGAATTTATGGAACAGCGCGCCCCCGGTCATACGGTTCTGGATGATAAAATTTACAGAAACGGTTTTCTGAATTTTATTCAAAGAATTGAAGAAAAAATCGCTGCATTGGATTTTCTGAATGATGATGAAGCGCTGGAAAAACGGGACCAGTTGACCGCCATGAAAATAGCTGCCCAGGCTCTGATAGACTTTGCGGACAGATACAGGCAGCTTGCCCTGAAATTGGCGGCAGAATGCAAGAACAATTCGCGCCAGCGGGAATTGCAGCAGATTGCCGGAATTTGCGGACGGGTCCCTGCCCATGCCCCGCAGAATTTTCACGAGGCGCTGCAGTACTACTGGTTTGTTCATCTTGGGGTAATCACAGAGCTGAATACCTGGGATTCTTTTAATCCGGGACGGCTGGATCAGCATCTGGAGGCTTTTTACCGGCAGGGCCTGCAGGAAGGCAGCTTTACCCGTGAATCCGCCCGCGAATTGCTGCAGCTATTCTGGATAAAATTCAACAATCAGCCGGCACCGCCTAAAGTGGGAGTAACTGCCAAAGAGAGCAACACCTATACTGATTTCTGCCTGATCAATCTGGGCGGTGTAAAGGCGGACGGTTCCGATGCAGTTAATGAACTCTCCTTTCTGATAATGGATGTAATTGAAGAGATGCGCCTGCTGCAGCCTTCTTCCATGGTGCAGCTCAGCAAAAAAAATCCCGATTCCTTTATCCAGCGCGCCCTGCAAATCGTAAAAACGGGTTTCGGGCAACCATCTATTTTCAATACGGATGCCATCGTGCAGGAAATGATCCGCCAGGGAAAATCGCTGACGGATGCCCGGAACGGCGGCGCCAGCGGTTGCGTGGAAACCGGCGCTTTTGGGAAAGAATCTTATATTCTGACCGGTTATTTTAATCTTCCCAAAATTCTGGAGCTGACTCTGCATAATGGTAAGGACCCCCTCACACGGAAGCAGCTTGGACCCGAAACCGGGAATGCTGCCGATTTCAGCGGCATGGCCGACCTCTGGAATGCTTTTCAAAAACAGCTCAGCCATTTTGCTGATATTAAAATCCGGGGCAGCCGGGTTATTGAACGGCTGTATGCCCGCCGGATGCCAACACCCTTTTTATCTTTGCTGATCGATGACTGTATTGAAAGAGGAATGGATTATCATAATGGCGGCGCCCGTTATAATTCATCCTACATTCAGGGTGTCGGCATCGGTACCATCACAGATTCGCTCAGCGCGATCCAGTATCAGGTTTTTGACCGGAAGAGGATCAGGATGGGGGAACTGCTTAAAGCAATGGACCATAATTTCACCGGCAGTGAAAATATCCGCGGACAACTGCAGGAATATTCCCCTAAATACGGCAATGACGATGATTATCCCGATTCAATTATGCAGAAAGTTTTTGAAATCTTCTTCAATTCCATAGACGGGCGGCCCAATACCAAAGGCGGTTTTTTCCGGATCAATATGCTGCCCACCACCTCCCATGTGTATTTCGGCAGTGTTACCGGCGCCAGCGCAGACGGACGTCTTTCCGGCACACCGCTGTCCGAAGGGATTTCTCCGGTACAGGGGGCGGACCGGCTGGGACCGACGGCTGTGCTGAAATCCGCAGCCAAAATGGATCATCTTCGAACCGGCGGCACGCTGCTGAACCAGAAGTTCAGTCCGCAGCTTTTGGATAACGAGGCCGGTATTCAGAAACTGGGGCATCTGGTTCGCAGCTATTTCCGCATGGACGGGCATCATATTCAGTTTAACGTCATTACCGCAGAAACACTGCGGAAAGCTCAGCAGAATCCGCAGAATTACCGCGATCTTATCGTACGGGTGGCCGGGTACAGCGATTACTTCGTGGATTTAACCGAAGAACTGCAGAATGAAATCATTGCCAGAACAGAACATCAAATCTATTAAGCGAAGGAGAAGTCCGAATGTTTGAAACCAGCGTTTATCAGGAACGTCGAAAAAAATTGAGCGGGCAACTGGATACCGGTTTATTGCTTTTTCTCGGAAATGAGGAGAGTCCGATGAACTATGAGGATAACACCTATCATTTCCGGCAGGACAGCAGTTTTCTTTATTTTTTCGGTCTGGACATGCCCGGACTTGCCACGGTGATCGATCTGGATGAAAACCGGGAGGTGCTATTCGGATATGATTTTACGGTGGATGATATCATCTGGATGGGGCCGCAGCCGAAACTCAGTGAGAAAGCCGAACAGGCCGGAATTAATGAATCGCTGCCTATTTCCGAACTGAAAGACTATTTACATAATGCCTTAGAGAAAGGCAGGACCATCCATTACCTGCCGCCCTATCGCGCCGGACATCTTCAGACATTGAGCGAATTTTTGCAAAAGCCGTTGCCGGAAGTGAAAAGCGGCGCTTCAAAACCGTTTATCAAAGCCGTTGTGGCACTTCGATCCGTTAAAAGCGATGCCGAAGTGGCCGAAATTGAAAAGGCGCTTGATATTACCTGTGACATGCACAATGCCGCCATGCGAATGGTTCGTCCGGGAATCCGTGAACAGATTATTGCCGGCGCCATGCAGGGGATAGCTGCTGCAAAAGGAGCCGGACTGGCGTTTCCCACCATCTTTTCAATCAACGGCCAAACGCTTCATAATCATTCCCATCATAACATTTTACAGGAAGGCAGAATGGTGGTCAATGACTCAGGCGCTGCCGCCAATTCTCATTATGCCGGGGATATCACCCGTACGCTTCCGGTCAGCGGAAAATTCACCGATCAGCAGAAGGAAATTTATGAAATTGTTCTGGAAGCGCAGTTAAAAGCCATCGAAGAAATCCGCCCGGAAATCACTTTCAAAGAAGTACATCTGCTTGCCTCCCGGGTGATCGCCGAAGGATTAACCTCAGTGGGCCTGATGCGCGGGGACACAATGGAAGCAGTGGCGCAGGGTGCGCATGCCCTGTTTTTTCCCCACGGACTCGGCCACATGATGGGCCTGGATGTGCATGATATGGAAAATCTGGGCGAACAGTATGTGGGCTATGATGAATCGGTAGAGAGAAGCGGTCAGTTCGGGCTGGCTTACCTCCGGCTGGCCAAACCGCTGAAAACCGGATTTGTTCTGACGGTCGAACCGGGTATTTATTTCATCCCTGAACTGATTGATCTCTGGGAAAAGGAGAAAAAGTTTGAAGCGTTTATCGATTACAAAAAAGTTTCCAAATACCGCGATTTAGGGGGTATCCGCATTGAAGATGATGTTCTGCTGACGGAGAATGGCCATCGCGTGCTGGGCAAACCGATTCCCAAAACAGTGGATGAGATCGAGAATTTCAAGCGGGGATAATCGAACTTTTACAATCAAATAACGGAAGCAACGATATGCTGATTCAGGAAAAAGTCTTGCAGGCCAAAAACTTGCTGCGGGAAATGAATATTGACTGCTGGATAACTTTTGTGCGGGAAAGTCAGATAAACGGCGATCCCACATTGGCATTCCTTGTAGAAACTGATTTAACCTGGCACTCCGCCTTTGTATTTACCGCCGCCGGTGAAGCGCATGCAATTGTGGGCGCGTACGATCAAAAGTCAGTGGAAGATCTGGGAGCCTATGATTCGGTAACCGGCTATGTTACCGGATTTAAGGAACCGCTTTTAAAACTGCTGCAATCATTTCAGCCGCAACAAATTGCACTGAATTTTTCCGAAAGCAGCGAAATCTGTGACGGCATTACCCACGGTATGTATCTGACTCTAAAAAACAGTTTACGGGAAGTTAATATGTCGGATCGTATCATATCCGCCGAACCGCTGGTATCTGCCCTGCGGGAGCGGAAAAGTGCGACTGAATTAGATTATATGAAGCAGGCTATTCATCATACAGAAACAATATTTGAAAAAGTGGCCGGATTTATTTCCCCAGGGAAAACTGAAAAAGAAATTGCCGCTTTCATGAAAAATGAAGTGGAAAAGGCCGGCCTTGAACTGGCATGGGAGCCGGCAGTTTGTCCGGCGGTTTTCACGGGGCCGGAAACAGCCGGTGCCCATTATGCACCTACAAACCGCCGAGTAGAACCCGGTCATGTGCTGAACATGGATTTCGGGGTAAAGGTAAATGGCTATTGCTCGGACATGCAGCGCACTTTTTACATCCTTAAATCAGGTGAACAGGAGGCGCCGCTGCCGGTAAAAAAGGGATTTAACACCATTGTAAAAGCAATTGAGGAATCGAGAAAAACCATGCGTCCGGGAGTCGCCGGAAGAGAAATTGACCGTGTCGCCCGCGGAATCGTGACCGAAGCCGGTTATCAGGAATTTCCTCATGCGCTTGGTCATCAGGTTGGCCGCTACTCCCACGACGGCACTGCTCTTCTGGGGCCGGAATGGGAAAAGTATGCCAATAAGCCGCACCGCCCGCTGGAAAATGAAATGGTTTTTACTCTGGAACCCCGTTTAACAGTGGAAAATCACGGGGTAGTGACCATTGAAGAAATGGCAGTTGTGAAGCAAAACGGAGCAGAATACATGTCCAGACCGCAAAAAGAACTGATTCTGATACGGTAAACTGTGCGGAATTGTACAGGATTGAGACAGCGGTTATTTCATTAAAATTAACCGGGTGGTTTCCTCGACCACCCCGCTGTGGAATCTGCAGAAATACATTCCCGAAGGCAGTTCTCCCGCATTCCAGATGACTTCATGCAATCCTGCAGGCATCTGGCGATTTAACAGCTCAGCGACTTTATTCCCCACGATGTTGTAAATTTCCACTTTTACCTTGGCAGCCGCCGGCAGAGAAAATGCAATTCGGGTGCTGCTGTTAAAGGGATTGGGATAAGCAGGTTCAATGGTAAAGTGGCCGGGAATTTCGTATTCAGATGAACTGATTCCGCTGGAGGCATTTATGGTGAAGTCCCCGCTGATATCATCGTAATCGGGACCGGTTGCATTATTTTGAACGACGCGGATGCGGCCGGCGGTGGTTGCGTTTTGCGGCACAGTCCATAAAAAATTCAACTGAGATTGCTGCAGCCCGTCAGCTATAATTTCCCATTCTACACCGCCGTCATCAGAATAGTAGAGCTCCCAGGTATTCGGCCCATGGGCAATGGCAACTTCCCAGCGGATGTTCTTTACTTCGCCGGCATTGAAGTTTTCCCCGCCCTGGGGATAAATTACATTAACGTGTGCCTGAACAGCGGAAATGCTGAAAAGAATGCTGAATATAAACAATAGCAGTGATTTCGGTTTCATAGCTTAGTCCTTCTGCTTACAAATACTTGTAAGTTGTTTACCGGAAAAACCACGGTATTGTTTCAGATGGAATTTTGATTTAAAAAATCCACTGGAGAAGAGTACTGAAGACAGTAATCAGGAATGCCGCCAGGATAGTGGTCAGACAGCCTTCAATCCGAAAATCTTTGATCAATTTATCAGTTATCCAGAGAAGAAAACCATTTATTACAAATTTGAATAAACCCAGGGTGAGGATCAGCAGCGGAAGCGCCAGCAGCGTCAGAAGCCATCCGATCAGGAAATTGATGATACTATAAACAACCGCCACAATTATCGCAGTGCCAAAGCCTTTTAAATAAATGCCGGGCAATAGTTTTGCAACAAGAAAAACCACAATACTCAACAACAGGATATTCCATATCAGTTCCATTTTTTTCCTTTCGCTGTCATCGGCCGTTTACCACAGCAGCGTATCATTAAATTTGATGGTCTATTAATCTGATCAGTTGATCCACTTTTTGATAAAGCGGCGCCTCATTTAAACTTTGCAAATCATCAAAATCGCCGCGGAGCGCCCGTAGAGCATAATATTCCCTCATTATTTCTTCTTTGGTCCGCACTCCCATTCGCCGGAAAATGGGCAGTGGCGGACACCAGCCCTGAACCGCATGCAGGAGCAAAAATGAAGTTACAGCCGCCGGTAAAATCAGCCATTTTTTGTTGAACAACATTCCCAGAATAACACCGGCAAGCGCAAAAGAGGCGGCGTTTGATTCCAGATAACGTTCAATATCCCATTCATTTTCCAGCTCTTCCAGACGTTCATCAATTTTCTCGGGATGGGAAGCATAAAACAAAATGGCCGCATCGGAACGCCGCCGGATATTTTCGTTAAAGACTTCAGGTGTGTTTTCTTTAACCCGATCTCCCCTGGTGAAAAAAAATGCCATTTGTTCTACTCCTTATTTTCAGAAATGAATAATTCAGAAACTGATTCAATAGAGGATTTATTACGAACAGGTTGATTTCTCTGTTCCGGGAAATTATGAATTGTTGATGCTCAGGAAAATACCGGAATACCGGGACTCTCCTATTGGCAAAAAAACACCCTGCCATCCCGAAGTGACTTGAATCACCCGTTATTATCCGGAATTGGTAGAAACTTAACCAAAGCTATATATTTACAAATATATTTATATACTTCCATTCACTTTACAACGATATCTTTTTCAGTGGTTATAAAACAGTTATTCAATATGCATACCTAAACCTGTCAAATACGGGATTTGAGAATCAAACTCTACAATTTTAACAAAAAGACCAAGGAGAGAATATATGAAAGATTAGAAAAAGATCACTCTTAAGGTGCAGTGTAATACACAGGATAATTTTTGCAGGAAGCAAGTAGGTCAAAATCAAGAATACTGGAGTTTGTAATGAATAATTATAGATATAAGGCAGGTATAATTGTTGCGGTTTTTCTCATGTTGACGTTCTTTATCACAGATACTTTTGCTCAAAGTTTTCAGTTAGGCGATGTCTTTGCAGCGGTTTCTAACGGGAACGTGAACCGCTATGCATCAGACGGGACGTTTATTGAAACATTGAACATAGGTACTACCGGATTCACCACCGGAATGGCCTTTGATTCAAGTGGAAATCTTTATGTAACCGGATTTACAGCCAATATTGTAGCGGTTTTTGATAACGATGGAAATCTGGTCGGTACGTTCGGATCGGGTTATTCAACCCCGGAATCAATCGTGTTTGATAATACAGGAAATGTATATGTGGGTAATCTGGGAAACGGAATCAGAAAATATGATGCCGCCGGCACCTATTTAGGTTCAGTAATCACTTCACGTGTGGACTGGATGGATTTAGCTGCTGACCAGACAACCATGCTCTACACAGTTGAAGGGGCCAATATTCAGACTGTGGATGTTTCTACAGGCACTCCCGGCCCAAACTTTACAACTGGTACTGCCACAAACGCATTTGCTTTACGGATTCTCTCGGATGGCAGCGTGCTCCTGGCAGATATGAACAATATTAAACACTACGACGCTTCCGGAACGGTAATTCAAACTTATGATGCACCTGGTGAAAACAGCTGGTTTGCATTAAATCTGGATCCGGACGGCACTTCATTCTGGAGCGGTGGCTTTGGGACGTCAAATTTCTATAAGTTTGATATTGCGACCGGGGCAGTTTTGCTGGGTCCAATTAATACCGGTACCGGCTCAAGTACATTATACGGTTTGGCAGTTTATGGGGAAATTACCGCTGCTGTTAATAATCCGCCTATTTGTCAAATTACACCCCCGGGTCCTTTTAATATAAATGTAAATGACCCCCTTTCGTTCACAATTGATGTTTCCGATCCCGATAATGGCGATACCCTAACGCTTTCCGCCAGCGGACTGCCTGCCGGTGCCACTATGAATCCCGCTTTACCGCTGATGGGACCAAATACAGGATTTTCATCCACTTTTGACTGGATTGCTCAAGCCGGAAATTATTCAGTACAATTTGTTGTTTCGGATGGCGAAAAGCAGAGCACCTGTGTAGTTGAAATCGCAGTGAATGGCGGCGGCGGGGACAATACCGCTCCCACTTGTGAACTTACTGCAATGAATCCGGGACCTCCCCTTTCCATCGAAGTGACTGTTCAGGACGGGCAAAGCGGCCTGGCATCAATTAATGTGGTAAAAGCCAAGAATGCAGTGGTCAGCAGTCCCGTGTTCTCCGTCGGAACCACAGGGCCGGTTGTTGTAACCGCGACCAAAATTGATAACAGCCAGGGTGCTTCTGTTGTGCTGGAAACTATTGATGTTGCCGGGAATTCTACAACTTGTGATCCGGTATATACCACCATTTCCGCTATTACACCGGAAGAATTCAACCTGGCTCAGAATTATCCCAATCCCTTTAACCCGACCACCAGCATCCATTTCAACATTCCTGAAGCGCAAAACGGATCAACGCCGGTTTCTTTAACGATATATGATCTTTCCGGCCGTCTTGTAACGGAATTGATCAGTGAGCCGATGCAGCCGGGTCAATATTCAGTTGTTTGGGATGCAACAAATTTTAAAGGAAATCCCGTTTCAGGCGGTGTTTATATCTATCGTCTGCAGGCAGGTGAATTTACGGCAACGCGTAAGATGATTTTGATGAAGTAAATTGTAATATCAATAAGAATCTTCAGCAAAAAAAGGAGCGGCTGATTTCGGCTGCTCCTTTTATTTTGTCCGCTGTTTTCCGCTCTTAAGGATATTTAATATAATTGTGCCGGCAAGGAAAAGCAGTAAAATGAAGATAGTTGAATGCACTTAGGAGGGACTGAAATCCAATTCTCTCATTTAACCCCCAATTATTTGCTTGTTTTTATATTAATCAGAAGTAAATTTGAAAGAGGTCTTCCCGGCAGGAAGCACAGCATCACATTATGATATTTTCTCAGCAGTAAATCTTTATCAAATTCATAAAATATCGGATATACCGGCAGCAGTATTTAACCCCGAGTGTTTCACTTTTTTCCAATCTTTAAAAATTCCGCAACAGATATCTGAGATCGAAAAAACAAAATAAAGGAGAGATGATGAGCAAACGTGTACCCGGAATACTATTGGCCATCTGTATGTTGTTTTCCGCCTCTCTTGCGCAGAGCAAGTTTTCCGAGCGGCTCTGGAATGAGATTATTGAGGCAACACCGGACAATTCGCCGGTCCGGGCTCTGGTATTGTTAAAGGACCGCGTGGATATTCAGGCCCTGGATCAGCAGTTATATCAGGAAAATGCCACCTTGCAAAAGCGGGCTTATCGTGTGATTACAACACTGCAGGCAAAAGCAGATGCAACGCAGCTTCCCCTGTTGAGTTATCTGCAGTCCCGATCCGCAGATGATGTGGTGCAGTTCCGCGCCTTCTGGATTGCCAATCTGTTTTTGGTGGAGGCGGTCCCTTCGGTGTTGATGGAAATCAGCGAAAGAGACGAAATAGAATTTCTTGATCTGGATGCTCTTTTACAGTGGGATGAACCGGTAAGCAGACGCCCGGCATCTCCAAACAGCATTAATGGTTCAGAACCCGGCCTGAAGGTGATCCAGGCGGATAAAATGTGGGAAGCCGGATACACCGGTAACGGCATAATTGTGATGAATATTGATACCGGTGTTGATCCCACCCATCCTGCCATCAGCTATAAATGGAGAGGCAACCATGTGCCGCCTTCGCAGGCATGGCTCGATCCCGGCGGCGGTTCAACCAGTCCCAGCGACTGCGATAATCACGGCACGCATA
>JBAPTX010000298.1:0-5969 GCA_049282375.1 Calditrichia bacterium | reverse complement strand
GCTATAACAACGGCCAGTCCCGTACCTTAAAAACAAAAGTTGCTTATATAAAATAGTCTTTTGATGCCTATGAAAAGCTTATCCCTGTTTCGCAAAACAGCAGTAATGACAATATTGACGGCATGCGCTGCGCTTTATGGCCAGTCCGACGGAGAATACGGCACCTCCATGAACCTCAGCTATGGTGTGGGTGCCCGTGCCCTGGGAATGGGCAGAGCCTATACAGCGATGGTGAATGATCCCACTGCCGTTTTCTGGAATCCGGCCGGACTTGAGCGGGTTCCGCGAATGTCCTTTAGCCTTTTTCATAATCAGCTTTTTGAAGGCACCAATTATGACTTTGCCGGGTTTGTATATCCTACCCTTACTTACGGCACTGCCGGAATCGGATACTCGCGTATCGGGACAGGCGATATTCCGGCCGTATCCGGCGATAATGTTTATCTGGGGCAGATGAGTTATGAAGAAAGTGAACTCTATTTTTCTTATGCCAAGCGGCTGCCCCTGCGTCTGATCGGCGGGGCCACGGTGAAGGTCAGGAGGCAGCAGTTTTCTTTTATCAACCAGAGCGCAACCGGATTGGGAGTGGATTTAGGGTTGATGTACTTTCCCGGGTGGCAGGGCGGCCTGCTGCAAAATATCGGTTTCGGACTGAATTATCGCAATCTGGTTTCCCCCGAACTGAAACTGGGCAGTGAAAATGAGCAGGAACCTTATCATCTGGCACTGGGCCTGACCAAAAGTTTTTTAATCGGCACAGCCGGACGCATGAATCTGGTATTCGATTATCTGCAAACTCCCGATCAGAGCGGGGGTCTGCATGCAGGCACTGAGTATGTTTTCAGAGATATGGGGACAGTGCGGCTGGGTTTTGATAACAGCACTTTTTCATTCGGTGCCGGAATCAGCTATTCCATTGTGGATATTGATTACGCGCTCGGTTCCAACATCAGCGACAGCGAATTTCCGCCGACACACCGCTTTTCGCTTACATTCAATTTGGGAAAAACCCGCAGCGAACTGGTGGAAATTGCCGAAGAGCAGCGCCGGAAGCGTGAAAAAGAACTGGTGGAGCGGACCAAGGAAGAAGAACGTCAGGCATTTATTGATGAACATCTGGAAAAGGGGAATGAGTATCTGACTGACAAACGCTATTTTGATGCTTATGTGGAATTTCAGCAGGTGGTTTCGGTTGATCCCTTTAATCAACAGGCCAATGCCTTGATGGACAGCGCGAATAACCAAATCCAGCAGGACCTGGAAGAGCGGCAGCAGGAAATGATTTCCCAGGCCATTGATAAGGAAATGGCGGAAGAAAACAGCCGCTTTGTGAAGCTGCATTTTGAAAAAGGCCAGCTTTTCCTGCAAAAGAATCAGTTTACCGATGCCATGATCGAGTTTAATCTGGCGCTGGAAAGGGCACCCAACGATCCCACCATTACCGAAGCCATTGCCACGGCGGAACGGCGCCTGGAGCAGCAGGTCCGGCGTCTGGTCGGGCAGGGCCGCGACCAGTTCCAGCAGGGGAATTATTCAAATGCCATTAGAATTCTCAGCGAAGCGCTGGTACTGGCGCCGGAAGACCCCGCATTAAAGCAGGAAATCAATACCCTGGCAAACCGCATTAAAATTCAGCAGTATATTCAGGAAGCCCTCCAGCTTTATGATATAGGCAATTTTGAGCAGGCCCTGGCCTTGTTTGAAGAAGCCCTGAAAATGGATCCCTCCAATGAACGGCTGCGCCAGTATATTGAGAGAGCACGCCGGGGAATCGGCGGGGAAGAAAAAGTAATGACTCAGGAGGATAAACGGCGCTACCTGAATGGGATGGATCTGTTCCTGGCCAACAAGTATGAGGAAGCTTTAAAAATATGGCGGGAACTTGAGACAAAATATCCTTATAATAAGCAGTTACAGGATGTACTTAAAGGAGCGGAGGATCGCCTGAAACAATCCAGAGGTCAATAAAAAGGCTGCCATTGCCTGTTTCGTGTTGATTACAGGCAATGAACAGCCGGTAACCCGTAACTACCTATGTTTAAAAATGTTGTAAAAGAAGAAATTGTAATTCCGGCGCAGATGTCTTATCTGCCACAGGTTCGCGATTTTATTGAAAAAATCGGGAAGCGCTACAATTATACCCACAAGGTTGTAAACTCCTTTAAACTGGTTGTGGATGAAGCCTGCACAAATATTATCCGCCATGGATATCGTGACATTAAAAACGGTCAGATTGTAATCCGGGCCATCGTTCGCAGCCTCAGCCTGACAATGGTGATTATTGATTACGGCAAAAGTTTTGATCCCCGCCAGGCAAAGAATCCCGATCTTCATAAATATGTTTCCATCGGCAAAAAGGGCGGTCTGGGCATCTTTATGATGCGAAAGCTGATGGATGACATAAAATATAATGTTACCGCCCGCGGCAATGAACTGCGTTTGACCAAAATGCGTGAAAAGGTGGAACGTGCCAAGCCATTAATGGTTTGGGATTCCCTGACCCTAAGGGCAAAATTTTCTCTGCTCACTTCGCTGATCCTTACACTTCTTGCCATTTTAGCCTTTCTTTTCTTCAACTCCCGCACCCGGGACCGGGTAATGGATGATGTTTTTTCCACCGGACGGGCTCTGAGCACTAACCTGGCGCAGATTTCCTGGGAACCCATGAACAATGGTAATGAAATTACCCTGTATGAAAACTCAAAATCCATAAAAGAAAACCACCCGGAACTGGTTTCTCTGGTAATGATAACTGACGAAAACGGTCGTCCCCAGCGCACTTATCCGTTAAAGGAAAGTTTGCTTCTTGATCCTGAACCGGTCAGTTTCAGCCGGCAAAATCTGATTGATTCAGTAAAAAGTACCATGCTCTATAAAAAGAGCGCCGCTATTGACAGCAATATGTATGTTTTTGTTCATCCCATTAAACTGGAAGGTGCGGGACAGCGGCCGCTGGGATTCAGCCAGGTTTGGGTAAACCAGGAGTTTGTGGAAGAGCATATCCGGCAGGCCCGTTTTACCCTGATCCTGATTCTGCTGGGGATTCTGCTGGTGGGGTATATCGGCTCCTTTTTGCTGATTACCTCCATTATGGGCCCGTTCCATAAACTTGCCGGCTGGGTCCGGCAGGTTGGGCACGGCACTGTGGATGAAGATGAACTGGATATTGATGCCGGAGATGAGGTGGGGGAAATTGCCCAGGCATTTAACGAAATGACCAGCAAATTCCGCGAAGCGCAAGTAAATCTGATGGAACAACAGCGCATGCAGCGGGAACTGCAGGTGGCGCAGGAAATTCAGCAAATGCTGCTGCCGGACGATTTTCCCGAGGTAAAGGGATATGATATCACCTCTTATTATCAGGCTGCCAAAGAAGTAGGGGGGGATCTGTTCGATTTTGTGGAAGTGGATGATCATACCACCGGGATTTGCGTGGCTGATGTATCAGGAAAAGGCGTGCCGGGTTCAATGGTGATGACCATGATCCGGACCGCTCTGCGGCTGGAAGCCCGCGGAAATAAAAATCCCGCTGAAGTTTTGTCCCGGGTCAATGCATTTATTACAGACGACATTCGTAAAGGCATGTTTGTGACCGCCTTTTATATCATTCTGGATTCCCGGGAACGTATGATCTCTTTCTCCAGCGCCGGCCATAACCCCATGATTCTTTATCGCGGAAAATCAAAGGAAACCTATTATTTGAATCCTCCCGGATTTCCCATCGGTATTACCCTGCCGGACATTAAGCTTTTCGATAACACCATTAAGGCGGATAAAATCCGTTTACATCCCGATGATATTCTTGTGGTTTATACCGACGGCATTACCGAAGCAATGAACACCAAACGGGAGTTATACGGTGAAGAGCGTTTTTTAGCGGCAATCCGGAAATTTGGAAATCTGGATGTGGTCGATTTTGTCAAAGAGGTTAAAGAAGATATTCTGAACTTTGCCTCCGGTTACGAACAGAATGATGATATTACTCTTGTAGCCATTAAAGAAAATATGGCGGCAGTAGATGTTAAGCTGGAGCTTTTTCAGGATCTTTTTCAATTGGCGGCACAGGAAGATACTACGGTTGCCGAAGCCTGTCAGGAAATTGGGGTTTCCTCTTCAACCTATTATAAATACCGCAAAGTTTACCAGGAAGGTGGCTACGATTCCCTGCGGGAAATGCTGCACGGTTATACAAATTTAGGATTGCGGCACCTTAGTATCGAAGTAAAAACCCGTTTGTACGATGTAATCCGGGAAAACCCTGAATATGGACCCAAACGGATCAGCGATGCCCTGAACAGCGAGAAATATAATTATACAGAAGTGACACCCCGCCTGATATATGAAGAATTAAAACGGGCCAAACTCAGCCAGCGCCGTCAGCGGGAGAGATTCGTGGAGCGGGGCGGCAAACGGCGGCTCAAACCCCCCGGAACACCCCTGCTGACACTGGATGGCGAAGTAATGGTCGGATTCCGCTCTGAGGACCAGCAGACCGAAATGCCCAAAGTATTTGCAGTGCCGGTTCATGCCTCCGACGGTAAATCGAAGGAAAGGATTTTATCAGTTCGCGGAAGGTCTGCTAAAGAAACTCCCGGCGTTTCCCCGGAACCGGAAGAACCGGAACCACCAAAAGAGGATTACCTGATGGAAGAGAATGAAGCGGATACTTCAGAAGAGCCGGAGAAGTCCGATAATAACAGAGAAGTTCCGGAAGCAGCCGGGAAAAAACAAAGCGATGTTGATTAATAATTAGCGAAATTTTATATTCAGGGCTTATCGGGGCCTGTTCCCTTTGCAATGAATGGAGGATTTAATGGAAGGCATTCAAGTTTCTACTGAAGTTGCCGGAGATCAAAATCAGATAACAATTATTAAAGTTGGGGGTTTTATAGATACAACCACTTCATCGGAAGTGGAGCGGTCCCTGCACGGATTACTCAAACAAAACCGGTATAAAATTATAATTGATCTGGGAAATGTGGATTATATCAGTTCTGCCGGATGGGGTATTTTTATCAGTGAAATTAAAGCCATCCGCGAAAACGATGGCGATTTGAAGCTGGTGCGCATGATACCGGATGTTTATGAAATTTTTGAATTACTGGAGTTTCATCATATTCTGGATGTTCATGATTCAGTGGAAGAGGCCATCAGCAGTTTTGAAGCCGGCATTACGCAGCCGCAGGCGGTCGGAATGGCACGTTCCGCAGGTTCAACGGAAACTCTTTCTGAAGTAGTGACCGGAGCCTCGCGGGAAGATCTGATTGATAGTGAAGAAACAGATGAGATGCCGGAGGATGCAGGTGATGAGTTTGAAGCGGAACCGTCTGAACGGGATTCCCGGCAAACACCCATTGCCATGCAGTCCCTCGATAACAAAGTCAAACATATTGTTGCCCATAATCCCTATCTGGGTGCATACAAAATTAATAAAATGCTCAACAGCGAAAAATACGGATATTCACGGGTGGGGTGGTTTGGCGTCCGCTCCATATTAAGCCAGCTTGGACTCAACAGCCAGAAAAACAGGAAAAAATTTGCGCAACAATTTAAGGGAAGCAAAGTTTAAAGCAGTGCTGGCTTAAAAGGGATTTCGAAAATGGAGTTTTTAGACATCATATTTATTGCAGTATTGGGATTCAGCATCTTCTCCAATTTTTTAAGTATCCCGGGAAATTTTTTGGTGGTGGTCAATACCGTCTGGTATGGCTTTGCCACTAATTTCGATAAATTTTCCCTTTCTTTTTTAGTTACGCTGTTAATTATTGCCGTGGCAGTGGAGTTGGTGGAATATCTGATTATTGCCTTTGGCGCAAGGCGCTATGGGGCTTCACGTCTGGCGGCGATTGCCGCAATTGCCGGCGGCATAATCGGAAGTATCAGCGGTTTCTTTGTAAGCCCTTTTCTGGGAGCAATTCTCGGCGGGTTTATCGGAGTAATTGCCGGAACAATGCTGATTGATCTGGTAG
>JBAPTX010000297.1:0-7808 GCA_049282375.1 Calditrichia bacterium | reverse complement strand
GGGAATACCAGCCGCTGGGGCCATTCCTGGGCAAAAGTTTTGCCACTTCAATTTCCCCCTGGGTGGTAACCCTGGAGGCACTGGAACCTTTCCGCACTGCCGGTCCCGAACAGGATCCGCAGCCATTGGAATATTTAAAAACGCCGGGGGATTGGTCAATTGATATTGATCTGGAGGTGTCCTTAAAGGGAGAGCGCATGAATGATTTTCAGCGTATCTGCCGCTCCAATTTCAAATATATGTACTGGAATATCTGCCAACAGTTGGCCCACCATTCTGTAAACGGGACCAATATGCGTACGGGGGATTTACTGGCATCCGGCACCATCAGCGGCCCGCAGCCGGAATCTTTCGGCAGTATGCTGGAACTGACTTGGCGGGGAACCCGGCCGCTGAATTTCCCCAATGGGGAAACCCGCAAGTTTCTGCAGGATGGAGACGAAGTAAAAATGACCGGCTGGGCGCAGGGAGAGGGTTACCGGGTTGGTTTTGGTGAAGTAACTGGACGGATTTTACCGGCTAAAGGATAGAAGATATTGGATAAATACGATGTACTGATAATCGGTGCCGGTCCTATCGGGCTGGCTTGCGGCATTGAAGCAAAAAAGCGTGAGTTGAGCCATATTATTCTGGAAAAAGGTGCATTGGTAAATTCAATATTTAATTACCCCACCAATATGACTTTTTTTTCAACCAGTGACCGGCTGGAAATTGGTGAAGTGCCCTTCATTTCCCATAATACAAAGCCTACCAGACGGGAAGCGCTGGATTATTACCGGCGGGTGGCAGGGGCGTGGGCGTTGAACATCAAGGTTTATGAACGGGTGGTTAACGTGCAGGGCGAAATCGGTAATTTTCAGGTTACCAGCCAGACGGAAACTTATACGGCAAAAACAGTGATTGTTGCCACCGGATATTATGATAATCCCAATCTTTTAAACGTGCCCGGGGAAGACCTGCCGAAAGTGCGTCATTATTATACCGAACCGCATCCTTATGCCTATCAGGATGTTCTGGTTGTGGGAGCAGCAAATTCTGCCGTGGATGTCGCACTTGAGCTGTTCCGGATTGGCGCCCGGGTAACCATGGCGGTGCGGGAAAGCCAGTTGTGGCAGGGCATAAAATACTGGGTAAAGCCCGATATTGAAAACCGCATCAAAGAGGAATCCATAAAGGCTTATTTCAATACAACTGTAGAGGAAATAAAGGAAAAAGAAGTCGTTCTGAATACCCCGGTGGAGCGCATAACATTAAAAAATGATTATGTTTTGGCTATGACCGGTTATCATCCCGATCTGGATTTTCTGGAAAAAATTGGTGTTGTGCTGATGGATGATCAATATTCCAGCCCCTGCTATACCGCCGAAACTTATGAAACTAACCGTCCCGGTATTTTTCTGGCAGGCGTGGTCTGCGGAGGCAGGGAAACCTCCCGCCTGTTTATTGAAAATTCGCGTGAACATGCCACCATTATTTTTGATTATCTGCAAAGTAAACTGACGGCAATTTCCGGAAAAGAATGAAATCTGTTCCGGATAAAGATTCTCTTCTGAATTCAGTGAAAAAAGCTTTATTTCAAATAAGTCTAACGGACTGGTACCGCGTGAACCGCCGGGACCTTCCCTGGCGGAAAAGCAGCGATCCCTATTATATCTGGTTATCGGAAGCAATGCTGCAGCAGACTCAAGTGGTTACCGTCATCCCCTATTTTAATAATTTCATACAAAAATTCCCTGATATCTTCACTCTGGCCAGGGCGGATTTACAGCAGGTTTTGAAAGCCTGGGAGAAACTGGGGTATTATGCCCGTGCCCGGAATTTGCACAAAGCCGCAAGAATGGTCGTTGAAAAATATAATGGCCACATTCCCGGCAATCCCGCTGAATTTCAGAACCTGCCGGGAGTGGGTCCCTACATCGCAGCCGCTGTTCTGAGCATTGCCTTCAATAAACCGCTGGCAGTGCTGGACGGCAATGTAAAACGCGTGCTTGCCCGGCTGTTGTTGCTGGATTTGCCGGTAAATCAAACCTCCGTGCAAAAAGGGTTTGCAGAAAAAGCGGACCATCTACTGGATAAAAATAATCCCGGACAATACAATCAGGCCATAATGGAGCTGGGCGCAGTTATTTGCCGTCCAAAAAATCCGGCCTGCCCGGAATGCCCGGTGAAGGCTTTCTGTCTGGCATTCCGGCAAAACCGGCAGGCGGAGTTTCCCAAAAGAACAGCCAAAGCAAAAACGCCTGAATACCATATTGCCGCCGGCGTTGTTCAGCGGGATGGAAAATTATTAATAACCCGGCGTGCCGATGCAGGATTGCTGGGCGGATTATGGGAGTTTCCCGGCGGAAAAGTGAAAGAAGGTGAAACAGCCGCGGAAGCCTGCCGGAGGGAAATTCTGGAAGAAACCGGTATCTCGGTGCATGTCAAATCAAAGCTGATTCGCATCCGGCATGCATATACTCACTTCCGGATTATGATGGATGTATTTGTCTGCAGCTTCCACTCGGGAAAAGTGCGATTGGCCGGGCCGGTAGATTATCGCTGGATAAAGCCGGAAGAACTGGATGATTATCCATTCCCGGGGGCCAACCACAAGTTTATCCCGCTGCTGAGGAATGAACAGGAATTTTCCAGCAGTAAAAATGCCGGAGACCGCTTATGATCCGGCTGGGCCTCGTCTGTAAATTCCTGAACGAGCCGATTCGCTTTTATACCACCACCGCAACTTCACTGCTTAAAATGGACCGGCCGCAGGCGTTAAAGAAACTTTCCCGGCTTTCTTTTCAAAATGCGGAATCTCTGCTGCAAGCACTGCAATATTGCAATGCCAACCGCATTGGACATTTCCGGGTGAACAGCCGGATTTTACCTCTTAAAACACATCCCGCCGCAGGTTACCGGATGAAAGAATTGCCTGATTATCAGGTGATTATCAGCAAATTTGCCGAATGCGGATTATTTGCAAAAAAGCATGATATCAGGATGTCTTTTCACCCGGATCAGTTTGTATTGCTGAGCTCGCCGGATCCCGGAGTGGTGGAGCGTTCCATAGCGGAATTGGAATATCAGGCGGAAGTGGCGGACTGGATTGGTGCTGATGTTCTTCTGATTCACGGCGGCGGAGGCTACGGCAATAAACCGGCTGCGCTGCAGCGGCTTGCAGGGAATTTAACGCGGCTATCCGCTCCGGCACGCGCAAAACTGGCACTGGAAAACGATGACAGGGTTTTCACGCCTGCAGATTTGCTGCCGGTATGCGAAAGTGAAAAACTGCCTTTTGTTTATGATGTACACCATCACCGCTGTCTGCCGGACGGATTTAGCGAAGAGGAAGTCACTAAAAAAGCCCTGCTCACCTGGAACCGGGAACCGCTTTTTCATATTTCCAGCCCGAAATGGGGTTGGGATAAAAACCCGGTGACCCCGCACCATGATTATATTGATCCTGCTGATTTCCCGCCTTGCTGGCTGCCCCTTAACATCACGGTCGAAGTTGAAGCCAAAGCCAAAGAAGAAGCGATAAAGGCGCTGCTTGATTATCTGGAAAAACAGTAGTTCCATTAAACAATAACTGCAGATGGGAAATGATATGAAAAAAGCAGAACGGCAAAGGCGGATGAACACGAACAAATGGCAAACCTGGCGTGAAGCAAATCCTGTTCCTGCAGGGAAGTCACAGAATAACTACCGAACCGGGCTGATATTAATAATTATTTTTTCTTTTTTGAAAGTCATGCCGGCACAGCAGTTATCTGAACCCGAAATCGCCGGTACGTTTGGAGGCATTTTTAATTCAATCCGGCAGATAGATATTCCTGATGATCAGCCTGCCCGCACCCAGTTTGATTTTGCGGGGAATCTGGATTTTAACTGGGAGGTGAGTTCCCGCCTTAGTGCAAACATTCAGTTCCAGATGGGACCGGGTGAGGGCACTGTTGGAATGGTTGACGGCCTGGAAATGGCCGATCTTTTCCTGCAGTACTCTGCTGCAAAAAATGTTAATCTGCTTCTGGGGTCGTTTGATACGCCTTTTGGGGCCAGCGTACCTTATTTGAGCAACAATGCCGATTTATCACAAAACCCTTTAATTTTAAATGATCTGTTTTACTCGGTGTTTTCCGGCTCTGCAGTGGGCACCCTCAATACCCTGGGATTGGGCGGGGAACTGAACAGCCACTGGGGAAGCATCAATGCTGCCGTATCCAACGGGACTGCTGAAACCGCCCTGAACGCGGATGGTGCCTTCGAGATTACAGTTTCCGGCCTGTCTGCTCCGGTGGGAAATTTGCTGCAGGCAGGCGCTTCGTTTATATACAGCCCGGACAGCAGCCGGCGGGGCGCTTCCGGATTTGGCGTCGATTTCAGCGGCTGGATGGTGGATGGATTTCTGGGAAAGGTGCCTGAGCGCTATTTTCATATTTATTACGGCCATTTAGTTTATGATGATCATAATTCTGCAACAAAAGATGGGGTCCGGATCTGGAGCGCGGAATCGCGAATAAAAGCAGGCGATCTGTACTTATCGGGAAGAGTTTCCGGCTGGGAACCCGGGGATCATGATGGCAGCGCTGAAGGGTTCTCTTCTGCTCTGATGAATCCCGGTTTTGGTGAATTCCCGCATGAATTAAATGTGGCGGACCAGCGTGTGCTGCGCTTTCAAATAGGCAGCGGCTGGAATTTCAGTGAAAAAATGCTGGGGAAGCTGGAATTTTTTTATGATAATTATCAATATACAATCAATTCCCGGAATTATGACGCATTTGGCGGTATTCTGGCGCTGGTCGTTCAGTTAGGTGAGTAGTTAAAACTGAGGATTTTATTTTGTTAAATTGCTCTGTTTACCCGCAGGCAAAAGAAAGGTCGCCCCGACTGCCGCTGCCCCTGCTGCAAAAAAGGTCAGTAAACGCGATGTGACCACTTCTTCCAGGCCGCTGCTGATCCAGAAAACAGTAAATACCATTCCGCTGATAATGGTTGCAATCACTGCCTTCCCGTGATATTTCTTCCAGAAAAGAGACAATAAAATGACCACGGAGAAGGTCCCGCCGATGCCTGCCCAGACATATCCCACCAATGTGTAAATCAAATCCGACGGAGAAACATAGGCAACCAGCAGCGCGATAACGGCTAATACGGCGGTAATCAGCCGGGAGCGGTTCAGGAAATATTTTTCGGTTTGCCCGCCTTTTTTCGCCCGCGGTTTTAAAATATTTTCCGACAGTTCGGTTGCCGAGAGAATCAGCAGAGAATCGGCTGTAGAGATCATGGCGGCAATGGCGCCGGTTATCAGTACGGCGGCAACGGCCGGCGGAAAAATTTCCAGCATTACAGACGGCATTACAAATTCTGGATCGTCCAGGCCTTCAGGGCCAAAAATAGCCAATCCGATCCAGCCGATGCTCAACGCTCCCGCATAAGCGAGCAGCGTCCAGATAATGCCGATATTCCGCGCCCGTTTTGCCTGTCCGGCATCGCGGATGGCCATGAAGCGCATGCTTAGCTGCGGCTGTCCCCCCAGGTAGCCGAAAAACCAGGACAATCCGCCCGCAATCACTACCCCTGCGCTAAAGCCGCCGGCTGCGCCGCTGAGAGAACCGTATTCAGGCCCGGACTGGCGGAGCGCTTCCTGAATGGAAGCGGCAAAAATATCCCCGGAACTGCTGATGACGATATACCCAACAATCGGCCCCAGCACCAGCGCAGTAATCATCACCAGCGCCTGAATGACATCGGTATATACCACACTGCAGAATCCGCCGTAAACGGTATAGGGAATAATAACCAGCGCGGTCAGCAGCATGCCGATTTTCGGATCCAGGTTGAACATGGTAAACAGAGTTTTGCCGCCCCCCAGAAACTGCGCCCCCACATAAAAGAAAAAGAAAAAAACAATAGTCAGACTGCCGGCGAGACGGATTGGCTTTTCATAAGCGGCATGTTTTTTCGCAATGAAATCTGTAAAGGTATTCACCTGGTATTTTTCAGCCTGGTCGCGCAGCCGCCAGGCAATGGCTGCCCAGGCGGTCAGAATGCCGGCCACGCAGCCGGCAGCAGTCCAGATGCCGGAGAGTCCCGCTGCATATGCAAATCCGGGCAGGCCCAGCAGCGCCCATGATGATTCTCCGGTGGCGCGCTCGGATAAGGCCGCCGCCCAGCCCGGCAGATTCCTGCCGGCGATGGCGAAATCAGAGTCCGTTTTCACTTTGCGTCCCTGGTAAATCCCCCATAAAATCAGAAGCAAAAGATAGGAAATCATTACGATAAATAACTGGGTCTGGTAGGTCACTGGTACACTCCGGTTATAAAAGCTGTTGATTCCTTTTCTTCCGGCAAATTAGTAAAAGCATAATTCCATTGCAAATCCGCTGATGATGAGTTATGATTAAAAAAAGCTTAGGGAAATTTTTATTATTTTATTGCGCTGACACACAGAATAATTGACATCGGTGCTCTATCTTTGCGATTAATTTTCTGGGGGAGGGAAAGGTTCAGTCGTAGATTTATCTCCATCAAAATTCAATGAAATCAACAGCCAATTTAAAAGCACCCGCAAAAGTTTTAGAAGCTGATTTGTATCATTTACCTGAGTCTTTTACTGGGCTGGAGGGGTACAACACCGCTTTTATTCTTTTACGGCTGGATACCCTACCGGTCGGGCAAATTGTTGTGCCGGTTGAGAATGGAGCCATTTCGAAAGAAATCCTGCAAAAAAGTATCCTCTGCAGTGTGGACAATAATTTCTGGCATCGCTGGGTCTCCAAATATTTACGGGTGAATGAATTTAATGAGGCGCCTCAGGCTGCCAGCCGTGCAACTGTAGCGGTTTGCACCCGGGACCGAACGGATGACCTGAAGAAATGTCTGGATTCACTTTTGCAACTGCAGGGAGAAGGATATGAAATTCTGGTGGTGGATAACTGTCCGGCTGATCAGTCAACATTTGATCTGGTCAGCGGATATCCGGGAATCCGGTATGTAAAAGAACCCCGTCCGGGATTAAACATTGCCCGAAACCGCGCCCTGCGCGAAGCATCCCGGCCCATTGTGGCATTTACAGATGATGATACAGTGGTAGATCCCCGCTGGCTGCTGCACCATCTTAAAAACTTTCAACATCCGCTGGTACTGTGCTCAACCGGACTTACCCTGCCTTTACAATTAGAAACGGAGGCTCAGGTACTTTCCGAACAGCATTGCCCTTTTGGCCGCGGTTATTTCAGGTTTGCCTTTTCCGATGCGAATCTGAATCCGCTTGCCGCGGGAAAGGCAGGGGCCGGCGCCAATATGGCATTCCGTAAAGATATTGTTCAAAAAGTGGGATTTTTTAATGAATCCCTTGATGCCGGCACCCGCACCCGTTCCGGCGGCGATACCGAGATGTTCTACCGCATTTTAAATTCAGGATATCAGATTATGTATGATGCGGCGGCGTTGAGCTGGCACCGCCACCGGACTTCCCTGGCGGAATTTAAAGAGCAGCTCTACGGGTACGGAACCGGAGTCTATGCCCTGCTGACGCACCTGCTGCTTACCTATGGTGAACTGAGGGTGTTTAAAGTAGCTCTGGAATGGTTTTTTCAGGAACAGTTCCCGGCACTCTGGTCGGGAATACGGGGACGGAAAGGGAAGAAGTTTCCGGTGGGTTTGCAGCTGGCAGAATTGAGAGGCTGCCTGAATGGACCGGCTGCATACCTGAAATCTAAAAACAGTGACAAAAAACAGATTAAAGTAATAAATGAGCCGAATGGAGCCAAAAAACCGGTTTAAACCGCTTTCAAAACAGTCGCTGATTGCAGCCGTTTTTATTC
>JBAPTX010000296.1:0-1793 GCA_049282375.1 Calditrichia bacterium | reverse complement strand
TTGAAGCCCAGATTAAAGGTGGAAGACACCGAACTGGTGGTAATCTCCAGATCGAACTTATGCTCCTTCTGGTCATTGGTCCGATCCTTCAACTGATATATATTAACATGAAGCGAAGGATCAATTGCAAAATCCGGATCTGTGGGTGCAAATGGAGTTGTGGAAGGAAAAATGAGGTAACCATTGGCAAAATCAAAAATGTTGCCGTTGTTCACGTCCACCTCTTTATCTCCGCCGGGAATATAGTTTCCCTGTTCATCCATGCGGTCAAGGCCCATCAGAAAATTGAAGGTCTGGGTGGGAGCCACCGGCTGCACTTCCACATCTGTTCCCGTTTTGGTATAAAGCACCTTGGCATTAAAACCTTCTTTGGATATGCCGGCAGCCCCCAGATTATAGACATTGCGCATATACAACTGCCAGGTAGGATAATCGCTTTTATTCCCCTGTGCACGCACCAGCTTGAGGAGAATATCCGTGGAATCACTGATTTCATTAAACAGCATTCCCTTTTTGATGCCGGCATCCGTTTCATAAGCCACTGCGATAATATCCTGCTCGTTAACATTCTGATTCAGCCAGAAAAAACCGCGGTACTCATCATATCCGTAATCCACATCGCGCTGCAGCCGGATAAAATAGCCCTGTTCGCGTTCACCGGGAATTTCCCGCGAAAGGGTATCCACATCGATGCCGGAAGGATCCCAAACGGCCCAGCCGCTGCGGGAACCTTCCAAAGTGGAGTGAACTTTTTTCCAGACATCCAGCTGCTTAATGCGGAAGTCGCCGCCGCCGAAAACCTGCCATACCATCGTCTCGGGGTTATACTGTTTGGTAAAATTTGCGGCGTAAACACTGTCCACAAAGAAGAAACGGTCGCGGGTATATTCATAATCCTTCAGTTTAAAGGTATTCTCGTCCGCCCTGCCGGTTTTGGTGATCTTCTGTTTTTCGCCCCGCTGCAGGCTGGCAATGCCGGTAAATGAAAAATTTCCTACCTGCATGGCGGTTTTCAATCCAAACAATCCCTGGTGCTTGGAACTGGCCGAAACATAATTTGTACTGGGAAGGGAAAGGTTCACGTTTCCGGCTTCAATGGTCTGAATAATTTCATCCTCATCGCCGGTATAAGTCAGCCGGAGGGTATTTTCAAAATCAAAAGTGGCCTCGCTGTTCTGATCCACCTTTACACTTACTTTATCGCCCACTCGCCCTTCCACCTGAAACTGCTGGGTCTGTTTAAAGCGGGGACTGAAGTTTCCTCGCTGCTCGTAAGAGGAAACAGCCGAACCTTCGCGGTTTTCGGAGCGTCCCGCCAGCTCGAATGTAATATTGCCGGTAACCCTCAGCCCCACACGGTCGCCGCCGAAAATTCGTTTAAATGCCTTACTGCGGATACGCACCGGAATATTCAGTTCAATACCGGCCCCGCCGGTCTGCTGTTCCTGTGCCATATTTTTTAGAATGGTTTTCCGCAGCATCTCCTGCCGGTCCTGCGCGAGGCGCTTTTCCACATAATAATCCAGATCCATTACCACCGGCAGGCCATAATCTTCGCCGTATAATAGATTCCGTACCTGGATGCGCTGCTGGGTGCTGTCCAGGGTAACTTCTCTCTGCATTTTTGACCATTGGGGAGAAAAAAGAATGGAATCCGCCGGGAACCGGGTCATACCCGGATAATCCGGCGGGAACAAAGGCACCACCCCCGGCGGCTGCTGAGGCTGCAGATCCGTGGGAGCGGCGTCTAAACCGCTTAAACTCGCGACCAGCACGAGAAGCAGAAGGTGCAA
>JBAPTX010000295.1:0-2317 GCA_049282375.1 Calditrichia bacterium | reverse complement strand
CTTATGATGTGAAAAGCGGGGCCAGCGGCGCTACGGGAAAAACCCACGATTGGGAAATCAGCCGCCGGCTGCGGGAAATTTCGCCGCTGCCGCTGATTCTTGCGGGGGGACTAAATCAGAAAAATGTTTCTGAGGCAATCCGGCAGGTGCAACCCGCCGGAGTTGATGTACATACCGGGGTGGAGAACAGTCAGGGTTTAAAGGATGAAAAAAGGCTACAGCAGTTCGTCAGAGAATCCCGCCGGGCATTTTCTTTCCCGGAATAAGAGAATCAGACGGCAGCAGCAGTTTCCCCTTCACTTCCCTCCTGTTCCACTTTTCCCCGCTGCTGCAGCCACCATCCCAGAAGCCAGCACAGCAGCGCCCACAGGGCGCCGGCCGTCCACCCTGCCAGTACATCGGTGGGCCAGTGAACGCCCATGTAAATACGGCTGATTCCAACTAAAAAGGTTAATAATGCCGCCACGATGAGCAGGTAAATTTTAACCCGTTTGCGGCGGTGCACCTGTGCCAGCAGTGCCGCCAGGGTTAAATAGGTAATGGCGGATATCATGGAATGTCCGCTGGGGAAGCTGCTGGTATAAACATAGGATTCGTGCGGGACCAGCATGGGACGCGGCCGGTCGAAGCCCTGTTTAAGCAAAGTACTGAAAAATATTCCGCCGCCGACCGCAATGGCAATCAAAAGCGCCATGCGGTATTTTCGTTCCAGAACCAGATATCCAATGGCAAAAAAGGTCAGCAGGGACATCACCGCCACACCTCCGAGAGCGGTCAAATCGCGCCCGAATTCCTCCATCCAGTCCGGGCCCACCGGATCGGAAGTGTCCCCGGGTGTTCGCATCAGCAGAATTATCTTTTCGTCAAAAGTCTGGGTATCTCCTGCCTGCACATTTTCCACCAGTTCCACAAACGCCCAGGTACCCCCGGACAGCAGAAAAATAATGATCAAAATAGCGATGCCGTGACGCCCAACCTGATGAAATAAATTCGAAAAAACCACATGATTTTTTATCCAGTTCCATCTCCCAACCATACTCACCTACTTCCTTTCTTTACTATGCAAGTGAATAGCATTTGAGCCTGATTCAGTTTTCAGACATCTTTTTATCTCCTGCAGGCTGGTACTTCATACCCAGTTCATTAAACAGGAAAACATACTGATCCACCTTCTGGGCGATCTTTTCAGAAAGGGGGGTTCCGCTGCCATGCCCGCTGGAGGAACTGGTCCGAAGCAAAACCGGCTCACCGGAAGTGGTTGCCTGCTGCAGCCGGGCCGTCATTTTGCGGGAATGCATGGGATCCACCCGGGGATCGTTGGCGCCGGTCATAAACAGGACCGCCGGATAACCGGTATTTTCCTGAACATGATGATAAGGAGAATATGTGTAGAGCGCTTTAAACTGCTCAGCATTTTTTACGGTGCCAAATTCAGGGATGTTAAACGCGCCATTCGGAGATAGCTCTGTTCTGAGTGCATCATAAAAGCCCACATAAGAAACAGCGGCTTCAAAAAGCTGCGGGTGCTGGGTGATCATGGCGCCCATCAGCAGGCCGCCATTTGAGCCACCCAGAATGGCCAGCTTTTCCGGGCGGGTATAACCGCTTTCGATCAGATGCTGCATGGCTGCGGCAAAATCATCGAACACATTTTGTTTGCGGGTCAGCATACCCTGCCGGTGCCATTCTTCCCCAAATTCGCCGCCGCCGCGGATATTGGCTTCAGCATACACCCCGCCCTGGTCCAGCCAGATGCGCATCAGCGGGTCAAAACCGGGCGAGACACTGATGCCATACCCGCCATAGCCGTACAGCAGAGTGGGATTGCTGCCATTCATTTTGATGCCTTTCCGGCGTATGATATTTATGGGAATACGTGTTCCGTCTTTAGAGGTGGCAAATTCCCGCACCACTTCCACATCATTGAATTCCACCGGCGATTTTTTATAAAGAGCGGTTTTCGCCGATTTGCCGTTTGCCGGGTTAAACCGGTACCAGGCCGGGGGATCGATATAGGAGGTCACCCGGTATAAAACGGAATTGTTTTTAAGAGATACAATCTCGCCAATACTGGATACCGGGGGCATTTGCGGGGACTGCTGCCGTCTGCCGGAATGATCGAAAACCCGCACTTCCGATGGCCCGCCGGTTTGATACGGCACATACAGGTAGTCGTCCGTAACCAGCAGATTCGGTGAATACCAGAAATTGGAAAGGATTACAGCTTCCGATTCGGGGATAATTGTTTCCGCAGCGCTGAGCTCGGGGTTATCCAGCGGCAGGTGCAGTATCTTGCCGCGGGGTGCATCCTTGCGGG
>JBAPTX010000294.1:0-11170 GCA_049282375.1 Calditrichia bacterium | reverse complement strand
CCATCACCATGGTGGCAAAGAGTTCGGCAAATCCGGTCTTTCAGTCCGCCCGCATTGGTGCAGAAGATGCTGCAAAAAATTTATCGGAAAAATACAGCATGATAGACGTGCGGATTGACTGGCGAACGCCTGCGGAAGAGGACGCCTCTGAACAGGCGGAGCGGATTCGCAATGCGGTGGAAGATGGCAGCGAAGCAATTCTGGTTTCCTGCTCGGATGATTCCCTGCTGACCGCTGCAATAAATGATGCAGTGGACAGGGGGGTGCCGGTTATGACTTTCGACAGTGATGCGCCGGCATCAAAACGGTTTGCCTTTTACGGGCCGGATGATATAGCCATTGGCGAAACCATTATGAACGAATTGGCGGCGCTGGTGGGTGAACAGGGACAAATCGCTGTGCTCGGCGGTAATCAAAGTGCCCCGAACCTGCAGAAGCGGGTGGAAGGTGTGCAGCAGACCGCGGCCAGGTATCCCGGCATCGAAATTGTGGGTGTTTTCTATCATCCGGAAACGGCGGCGGACGCTGCTGCCGAAGTGCTGCGGGTAAACAGTGAATTCCCGCAATTGAAAGGTTGGGCAATGGTTGGCGGCTGGCCGTTCTTCAGCAATACCCTGATGAACAGAGACGATTTGCGCCGGATGAAAATTGTAGTGGTGGATGCCCTGCCCAGGCAGCTTCCCTACATCGAAGAAGGGATCGTGGATGTTTTGCTGGGGCAGCCGACCTTCCGCTGGGGAGAGGTATGCGTGGAAAAAGTGATCGACAAAATCCACCTGAACAAGGAAGTGCCGGAGATTAACCCGATGGGGCTCATTCGGGTTTCAAAGGATAATCTGGGCGGCTGGTCGCGGCAGTTAAGGGCCTGGGGCTACACCAACATCCCTCGGGAGTACCTGAAAATGTAGGAAACGCTTTAAAGCAAAATAACAGAGGAAAATAACTGACCGGTTTGGCATAAAGCGGGGATAATATGGAACTTCCAAAAATTGATATCAGGCATATTCTCTTTACCACGGATTTTTCGGAGGGGGCGCAGAATATATGTGCATATGCTGCGGCTATCGCAAAGCAGTTCAGTGCCAGATTAACCCTGCTCCATGTTGTGCAGGAAGAACTGCTCGATCTGCTGGTATTCGATGTGGGTACTGAACGGGCGGGAGGCGTGAAGAAGCGGCTGTCCGCAGCGAAGGGGAACTTTCCGCAGGTGAAAAAGAAGCTGCTGGAAAAAATGAAGAGCGAATACTGTTCCGGGGATATTCAGGAGAACGATATTTTGGTGGATAAAGGAAATCCGGCCAAACTGATCTTGCGGACAGCCGAAGAGCGGAACTGCGATCTGATTGTGATGGGATTCAAAGGACGCAGCGCTCTGGAAGATGCCATGATGGGGGACACTGTCCGCCGGGTGCTGTATCGCTCGGCAGCACCGGTGCTGGTGGTCAAACCTCCCGAACGAAAAAAAGAGCAGGGGGAATGAATGTCCGGTAAAAGCCGCGTGTTTACATCATTGTCAGGCATTGATATATCGGGCATGCCTGTAGAAGAATTGACCCAGAATTTTCTTCAAATTCTGCATGACGGTATTCACGGCATCTCTTTCAGCGCCTACCTGGAAAATCAGTCACCCGGTTCGCAGATCAGCCAAGCGCAGATACGCGCCCGAATGGAGATTATTAAACCCTATGTAAAATGGGTGCGGTCTTTTTCCTGCACGGATGGCAACGAGCATATTCCCCGTATTGCTCAGCAAAACGGATTAAAGACGCTGGTTGGCGCCTGGCTGGGTCCGGGAGCGGAGAAAAATGAAAGGGAAATTGAAAGCCTTATCAGTGTTGCCAAATCCGGTTATGCCGATATCGTGGCAGTCGGAAACGAAGTGCTGCTGCGGGGAGACCTGACCGAAAAACAGATCATCCGTTTTCTTGAGCGGGTTAAGCAGAAGCTGCCGGACATCCCGCTTGGCTATGTGGATGCCTATTACGAATTCGCTGTCAGTCCGGCAATCACCGAAATGTGCGATGTGATTCTGGCAAATTGCTACCCGTTCTGGGAAGGCTATCCTATCGAGCATTCCCTGCTGTACCTGAAAGAGATGTATCGCCGCGCCGCCAGGGCGGGGAAGGGGAAGAAAGTTATTGTCAGTGAAACCGGCTGGCCCAACCGGGGAAGTGCGGCAAAAGGAGCCCGGCCTTCCCGTGAAAACGCCATGCGTTATTTCATAAATACATTTAACTGGGCGGCCGAAGAAGCGATTGATGTTTTCTATTTCTCCAGTTTCGACGAAAGCTGGAAAATTGCAGCGGAAGGGGATGTGGGGGCATATTGGGGATTGTGGGATAAAGACGGCATATTCAAATATCACTAATATGTGCGGACAGGCCGCTGAAGAATTGATGGAGGTAATCAATGTTTAGAAAGGAAGTGCTTATCCTGTTTCTGGTAGCGATCGTGATGATATTTGTTTCCTGCTTTTCGAAAAAGCAGAAGACTAATCGGCTGTATTCAACCTCGGAAGTATTGCTGACATCCGAAGCGGGGGATAAAATGGCGCGAAAAGCCGATTTTTCTTTCAGGAAGGGAAAGGCCACTGGAAATGTCATTGTAATTGAACCGGAAACCGCTAAACAAACCATGGACGGCATCGGCACCTCGTTTACCGAGGCATCCGCTTTTGTTCTGGCCCATCTAGATGAGGGCCGGCGGCAGGAAGTGATGGAGATGATTTACAGCGAGAAAGGTGCCAATTTTACCCTGGCCCGCACCCATATCGGAGCCTGCGATTTTTGTGTGGAGGGAAAATATTCCTATGCGGATGAAAAAGGCGATGAAGAACTGAATAATTTCAGTATTGCTGCCGATCTGGCCGGATTTAGTCCGGCAAAATACCCCGGTATTCGGGATAACGGATACGATTTACTTCCCATGATTAAGGAAGCGCTTGAAATTAAAAACCGCCAGCAGGATAAAGATTTGCGTATCGTAGCCTCCGCCTGGACAGCCCCCTGGTGGATGAAGGATATCGAAGACTGGTATATCCCCGGATCGCCGGAAAATAACTGGCAGGGCACCGGCGGCACATTGAAGGAAAAGTACGTCCCCGTGTATGCCGACTACATCGTTAAATATCTGGATGCCTATAAAAAAGCGGGCGTAAACATCTGGGGGATTACTCCGGTGAATGAACCGCACGGCAATAACGGCCAGTGGGAAAGCATGCACTTCACCCCGGAATCACAGAATGAATTCATAAAAAAATACCTGGGTCCAAAGCTGCGGGCAGCTAACCTTAAAGATGTGAAAGTGCTGATTTATGACCAAAACCGCGACGGTATGGAACCGTGGACGAACACGATTTTTGGCGATCCGGAAACAGCGCCGTTCGTCTATGGCGTTGCCGTCCACTGGTATGGAAGCACCGTTGAGGTCTACGAAGAGGTGTTCGAGCGGGTGCACCAGAAATTTCCCGATTTTGCCATCCTGCACACCGAGGGGTGCATTGATGATCTGGGGAAAGAAGCGCCGGCAGGAATAAGAAATCCGAAACGCTTCGAGGAATCCGGCTGGTTCGATAACGATTCATTCTGGTGGAATGACAATGCCACAGACTGGGCCTACTCTGCGACCTGGCAGGGGGTAAATGCTGAAGAACACCCGCTTTATACCCCTGTTCACCGCTATGCCCGGAATATTATCGTGAGCATTGACCACTGGCTGCAGGGCTGGATTGACTGGAATATCGTATTGGACCGGAATGGCGGCCCAAACCATGTCGGCAATTTCTGCGGGGCTCCGATTATGATCGACACCGAAAAGGGACAGGTCTATTACACCCCGGTCTTTTATGTGCTGGCACAATTCAGCAGAACCATCCGTCCCGGCGATAAAGCCGTGCAGACCAGAAAATTTCTGGAGGGTCTGGACGGGGATGCTTTGCATGCCTGCGCCACCATAAATCCGGAAAATATATTGAGCATCCAGCTTTTGAATACCACAAAGAGTTCCATTTCCTGCAGTCTTCAGATTGGAAATCAGTATGCAGATATTGACATGCCGGCAAACGCCGTTCAAACGGTGCGGGTAAAATTATGAAAGCAAGAAAAAGCAGTCATCATTTTCGAAATGAGGGAGAATTGATTCCGATGAGAGAATTCGACCATAACATCTCTGCACTGTTGGAAAAAATGAATCTGGATCAGAAAGTGGGCCAGATTGTTCAGCCGGAAAGGCAATTTATTACTCCGCAGGAAGTGAAAGACTATCATATCGGATCGGTGCTCAGCGGCGGCGGTTCGGTACCGGGAGAAAACCGGCCGCAAGACTGGGTGCGGATGAACGATGCCTACTGGGCGGCTTCCATGGAAGAAGATGCAGATCATCTTGCGATTCCCGTCATTTACGGTATCGATGCAATTCACGGGAACACCAATGTGAAAGGCGCCGTGGTCTTTCCCCATAATATTGGGCTTGGAGCTGCCCGCGATCCCGGATTGATTGAGCGGATCGCAGTGGTAACCGCCCGCGAAATTGCCGCCACCGGGCTGGACTGGACGTTTGCCCCGGCGGTAAGTGTCGCGCGGAACGACCATTGGGGCCGCACCTACGAAAGCTATGCTGAAGACCCGGAGATTGTTGCCGCCTATGCCGGAAAATTTGTGAGCGGTTTGCAGGGCGAATTCGGCCCTGAAAACGTGATTGCCTGTGTCAAACACTGGGCCGGTGACGGCGCCACCGGGCACGGCATTGATCAGGGAGACGCCTGCATCAGCGAAGCGGAATTACGGAGAATTCACATTCCTCCTTACCGGGCAGCCATACAGGCCGGGGTTTTGACTGTGATGGTATCCCTGAATAGCTGGAACGGCATCAAATGCCACGGCCACCGCTACCTGATAACGGAGGTGTTGAAGAACGAGTTGGGTTTTAAAGGGATGGTGGTATCCGACTGGGATGGGATTGACTATCTCTCAGAAGACTTTGCAGAAGCGGCTGCTATTGCAATGAATGCCGGCCTGGATATGTTTATGGTTACCGAAAAGTGGAAGCAGTTTATTCAAATTGTGAAAAAGCATATTGAAGATGGCAACATTTTAATGTCGCGCCTGGATGACGCGGTGGAACGGATTCTGCGGGTCAAATTCCAAGCCGGCATGTTTACTAAACCCCGGCCGGCGCAGCGCAGGCTTGCGAAATCATCCGGCAGCTTTGGCTCCCAGGCGCATCGCGAAATTGCCCGGGAAGCAGTCAGGAAATCACTGGTGCTGCTGAAAAACCAGGAGGGCATCCTGCCTCTGGACAAGAATGCCCGGATTCTGGTTGCCGGCAAAAATGCCCATAACCGCGGACACCAGTGCGGCGGCTTTACCATAGCCTGGCAGGGCGTGAACAATAATGAAGCGATTATTGGCGGAAGCTCGATCTGGGAGGGCATCCGGGCAGTTGCTCACAATGCTGAGTTAAGCGCTGATTTAACCGGCAGCGAGGCTGATGCCCAAAAGCACGAGGTGGGTATTGTGGTTATCGGAGAACTCCCCTACGCTGAAATGATGGGCGATCTGCGCATCCCCGGTTTGTACAAAAGCAGGAAGGTGCAAGATAAATCGGCCGCCTCCGGAGAAACAGGTGCCGCACAGGGAACCGTTGATGCCCATTCCCGCTATCAAATGTCCTACCATGCCTCTCAATCTCTGGCGGCCGTGTTTACAAATAATGAGATGGTGAAGCAAGGCCCCTATGGTACCCATCTGTACCTGCATGAATTGCATCCGGAAGACGTTACTGCCATCAGGAATATTGCTGACAAGGGGATTCCCGTTGTTGCGGTCCTGGTATGCGGCCGGCCCCTGGTGGTTAATCAGGAGCTGGAAGCATCCCGCGCTTTTGTAGTCGCCTGGCTGCCCGGCTCCGAAGGGCAGGGAGTTGCGGATGTGCTATTCGGTGACTTTGATTTTCAGGGAAAATTAAGTTTTTCATGGCCCCGCTATGATGATGAGAACTGGAATATCGGGGACGCGGGTTACAATCCCCTTTTTCCTTACGGCTTTGGATTAACCTTTCACCGGCAGAGTTGAAAGATGATTATTAAATATAAACTCAGATTTTAAAAGAATATCCGGCAGGCGAAAGGAGGTAATTACACTACCGGACGAAAATATGTTTTAACCTTACACCCATGAAGGAGAAAAAAATGAACAAGCAATTTACCGCTTTGCTCGCTGCCGTATTCATCGTATCGATGAGCGGCCTGTTAGTCGCACAAAATGTCCCGATCGATTTTGAACCGGGGGGTTACGGGGCAGCCTGGACCTGGAATGTTTTCGAGGATGATACCAATCCGCCATTGGAAATTATTGCAAATCCGGACCCCTCCGGAATAAATACCTCTGCAACCGTGGCGAAATTTACCGCATTACAAGCAGGTCAGCCCTGGGCGGGTTGTGAAACTGCACATGGCGGAGGCATTGGCACATTTACATTAGATACCACTAACAGCATTGTTAAAATAATGGTATGGAAACCGGTTATAAGCGATGTTGGAATTAAATTTGCCAAACCTGACGGAAGTGCGTTGCCGGAGATTAAAGTAGCTAACACGGTAATTAACCAATGGGAAGAATTAAGCTTTGATTTTTCAAGCAGAATTGGAGATCCCATAACCATAGATCAGGATCAAATTATAATCTTCCCGGATTTCGATCTAACCGGAAGAACCCAGGATAACATATGTTATTTTGATAATATTACCCTATCTGCAGCATCTGCCTCAGTGGGGCCGGCAGTACCTGCACCGACTCCCACGCTGCCCGCCAGTGATGTCATTTCCATTTTCAGCGATGCGTATACGGATATCCCGGGAACCGATTTAAACCCCAACTGGGGACAAGCTACCGTGGTTACTCAACCGCTGATCCAGGGCAACCCCACTCTGTTATATGCCGGGTTAAATTACCAGGGCATCCAACTGGGGAGTAATCAAAATCTTACTGCTGCCGGAATGGTTTACCTCCATCTGGACTACTGGAGTGATAATTCTACAGCTTTAAGTGTATTTCTGATTAGCCCGGGACCTGTCGAGGCGCCGTATGCTCTTGGCGTTCCCACCACCGGCTGGATGAGTGTGGATATCCCGCTTAGCGCATTTGCACCGGTTGACCTTTCGGATGTTTTCCAACTTAAATTCGAAGGAAACGGCGATATTTATCTGGATAACCTGTATTTCTCTACTACGGTGAACAGTATTAATGAAGTTCCTGCGCCTGTGCCTGCAGCTTATGTTTTGGAACAAAACTATCCCAATCCGTTTAATCCGGTCACTCAAATCAGATTCAGCATTCCTGCGGCCAGTCAGGTAACCATTAAAGTCTTTAACCTGCTCGGGGAAGAAGTGGCAACTTTGTTGAATGAACACAAAACTGCCGGCACCTACGATGTCTCCTTTGACGCAACCTCACTGCCATCCGGTGTTTACGTCTATTCTATTTCTGCCGGCAGCTTCACCACAGTTAGAAAGATGGTTTTAATGAAGTAGTATTTAACGAGAGCTTATCCAGGCCGGAACCCGATGAAAACTCCGCTCCGGGAAAGATTCGGTTTGCCCTATTTTGGCCAATGGTGAACAGGTGGAACGGCAATGGCAGCCCTGTTGCCGGCGGCCTGGATTCTGAAGGGGTTAAAGGATAGGATCATTAGGTAACAAAGTCTATGTTCCAGCTTCTGCCAGGAATGCCCGGAACAGCACCCCTAAAAAAGCCCCGCCGGTACTTCCGGACGGGGCTTTTAAATATGCAGGGCTATATTTTATTTGTATTATAATTCCTGCACACCATCTGTAAAGTAATAAATCCACATCGTTTAAAAAGAATATTTTGGGATTCCCTTGAACTATGAATTATCTTCCATCTGGAATAAATCGGATTTTTTTTAATTTTAAATGAAATAGGAATCTTTAAAATTGAAAACAGATATTCCTCTGATTTTATCTGTTTTTATTTCACACTGAAAAAAGTCCGTAATAATTTGTCCTTAAATTATCCTGTTTTTCTGACCTTTATTGTTCATTAAAAAGCGGACGCACCGGGAATCGATATACCATTTATAAGTGAAGGAAAAAAGCCGGAACGTGGACATTCGCTCTGATATAAGGTGATTTTAAATGAATGAATCTATCGGGATTTTTATTGCTGACGATAACCGTCTGCTCCGGGAGGGCCTGATTTCCATGCTGGAGGAGCAGGAAGGCTTCGGCATTATAGGAGCAGCGGCAAACGGCCGCGATGCTTTAGAGAAAATCAAAGAGTTGCGGCCCCAGGTGGCGCTCATTGATATTGGCATGCCCGATAAGGACGGGATAGAAGTGACTCAGGCGCTGCACCAGGATTTGCCTGAAGTTAAAGTAATTATCCTTGGAATGCCCGACCTGAGTGATGAAATCATGGCCTGCATTGAGGCCGGTGCTGTCGGTTACGTTCTAAAAGAAGCCTCGTTTGATTACCTTGTCGAAACCATACGATCCGCCCAGCGCGGGGAATCCTTCTGTTCACCCCGGATGGCCGCCTCATTATTTTCCCGTGTCGCGGAGTTAGCCCGGGACCAAATACCGGAAAGTTCTGTTAAACTGACCCCCCGTGAGGTACAAATTATTAACCAGATTGCCGAAGGGTTGTCCAACAAGGAAATTGCCCAAAAGCTCTCCATCGAACCACAAACTGTAAAAAATCATATCCACAATATTCTTGATAAACTGCAATTGCAAAATCGCCTTGAAGCAGTGGAATATGCCCGCGAAAGAAAACTGCTTAAAAAAAAATAACAGAACCATTTCTCTGAAATCCTTTCACACTTACCCTGCATTACCCTCCTGAAACGGCTTTAAGGTCTATGGTTTAAGTAGTCCTTCGTATAGACCCAAATTGAACCCTCCGGTCTATTGTATCCCTGTTTTGAAATGCTGATATTATACCTGTTCATTTGAACAGCAAGCGAAACTCACCATCAGAATGTTTCTGCCAGTTCATTTATTAAGATTTCCAGTTCTGCACTAAAGTACAAATGGAAATACTGGTTAAGGGGGTTGATGGGAAAAGGCGGAATAAGATGAAAAGAATTAATGTATTACTATCCAGCCGGCCAAAATTGCTGTCGGAAGTGATCCGGAGTTTAATTGAGCATCAATCGGATATGAAGGTAGTGGGCGAAGTACTTGATCCCCTACAACTCTTGCCTGCTGCGAGGAAAACAGCGGTGGATGCAGTCATTATTACACCGCTCAATGCAAACGGGGAGCCCAAAATATGTCATCTTCTGCTGGCAGAACATCCGCTTGTAATCATAGTGACGCAGTCTTCAAAAGGCGATGCCGCCTATTTATATAGAGCAGGGGTACCCAAACAGCGTCTTGAAGAACCAACCGGGTATTCAATCCTTGCTATTATCCGGCAGCTTTGCAGTCCGATCGTCAGTTAATTAAAGCTTATAGTTAGATGAAGGAGCTGGTTTAAATGGGAAATAAATATTTCGATTTGCAAAAGCAGGCTCAGGAGTTAGAAAGTCTTGGCATGGAGATCGATGAATTAAAAGCATTTATATATGTAGAGGAGGCGGAATCCAGCGGGAATCGGACAGACTATATCAAAGAATTACACCTGAAGCAGGAAAAGTTAATCCGGATTTTCCTATCGATGAAGGAAACAAAATCGTAATGGATAAGCGCAAGAACCCTTCAGCAGCAGAGGATAAAGCATGGCGCCTTCATTATCCCTTCGCAAAGCTGAAACTGGAATGCAAATAAAGATCAAGAAAGATGCCGAAAAGGAGAAACCATAGGTTTTACTTTGGATGAATATCATTTTCGGTGGCCCTCCCGACAGTTCCGGGCCATGAAAAGTAAGATAGAAAAATGGAGCGAATCTTGAAAGAAAAGAAATCATCTGTTTCGGAATCAGATGCGGTTTTCACTGGATGGCAGGAAACGCTTTCCGGAGAGACCTTTGCACTTTATACCATTACGGCCGTAGATCATCCGTCGTACCGATCTACTGTTTGCGAAGAAACCCTAAAAAAGATGAGGCTAAGTTTCCCGCAACAGCATAGACTCAAAAACCCGAAAAATAGCTCCAATGAATTCAGAAAAATGAAGACGAACATTTAATTAAGAAGGGAAAAATCAGAATGGAAGACCAAAAATCCTATTTACAAAAAATGGCAGACCAACTTAAACAATGGGATGCCGAAATTGATGATATGAAGGAAAAGGCGGATAAAGCCCAGGACGAATCAAGCACGGAGCTTCGAAATCAGATCGATGAATTACAAGCAAAGAAGAAAGCTGCGGAGGAAAAGTTGAAACAACTTCAGGAAGCAGGGGGTGGAGCGTTGAATGAAATGAAAGCTGGCCTCGAAAGAAGCTGGAAGGAATTTAAGGGCGCTTTTTCAAACGCTTCCGGAAAGTTTAAATAGCAAATAAAAACGCCGGCCGTGGCGACCAGGTCGCCGGAAAGGAGTAAATGATGCTTTGGACTGTTTTTATTATTCTTTTGATATTGTGGCTGCTGGGATTGTTTACCGGCTATACAGTGGGGGGATTTCTTCATGTTCTGCTGGTTATCGCCATTATCGTGCTGCTTGTAAATATCTTCCAGGGACGTAAAGCAAGTTTATAAGCACACTCACTTTTACGCGGATCAAGAAAGGAGAATAATTCAAGTGAAACCCAAAATACCTGTTGGCTGGTCTGTTTGGCCGGCGGCAACGGAGCGTCCGCCCAGCAGGTTTATCCTTACCTGGGGCGCAGGAAGCTGTCATTCGGCCTTCCGGCCCCTGTTTACCTTATAATAATCGGAAAGGAGGGGGAAACCTCCACAGCAAAACACCACCCGGACCGTCAGATCCCATGGTTCGATATCACCTGAACCCGAAATTCGGGAATAGGCGGCGGCAGTAAATTAGAAACTTAACAGCATTAAAGGAGACAATTATGTTTCAGATACAGAAATTTTTTAACAGTGCTTTTATGATCGTTGCGGTTTGCATTATTGCACTATTTGTTGTAAATACAAATGGGCAGCAATCCGGCAGCAGTAACGAAGTAAAGACTGCCCTTTTCAAGGAAGTCAATATGGATATGCAAGCAGCAAAAAAAGTCCAGGCGGATGTATTGGCGCCCAGGAATTTC
>JBAPTX010000293.1:0-6355 GCA_049282375.1 Calditrichia bacterium | reverse complement strand
CCCATTCCATTGGCCTTGAATATTGGTATACGGACCTGATTGCGCTGCGTGCCGGGTATTTTTATGAGCATGAGGATGCCGGCGGCCGTAAATTCTGGACCTTCGGCGGCGGACTGCGTTATTCTATTTTCGGCTTTGACTTCAGTTATATATATGCCTCTGTGGATGACCATCCCCTGTCCGACACGATGCGTTTTTCGCTGGGAATCCGCTTCTGACAGATGCGGTTAAATTTTATTATCCCGCTTTCAACTTCAGAACCGGAGGCGGGATTTCTGTCTGTTCCGATACGCTAAAAGGGGAAAGCGGATTAATTTCATGAAAATCAGTTTTTATTTAAGCTTTATTTTGTCAGCCTGCCTGTTTTTTTCATCCGCCGGTTTTGCTTTTACGATTCAAACTGATACCCTGAATGTACTGGCGCTGCGGGTGGAATTTAAACCGGACAGTGCTTCGACAACCACCGGTGACGGCACTTTTGATTTATCCGCTGCTGAAAATGAATTTCAAATCGATCCGCCGCCCCATAACCGCAGCTATTTTCAGGATCACCTGCAGTTTTTAAAAAACTACTACCATGCGGTCTCAAAGGGGCACCTTGAAATAAAGTCAGCAGTTTTCCCGCAGGATGAAGATGCCGCTTACCGTTTGGATAAACCAATGACCTACTATAATCCCAATACCACTCCGGGACAGATTAACACCCGTCTGGCGGAGCTGCTGCGGGATGCCCTCCAAAAAGCCGATGCTGATCCGGCAGTCAATTTTGCCGATTATCAGGCATTCATCATTTTTCATGCCGGTGTGGGAAAAGACGTGGAATTAGGATATGATGAAACGCCGCAGGATATCCCGTCACTTTATTTGACCAGCAAGTTTTTACAGGAGAATCTCGGCACACCGGCCATCTTGCTGGAGAATGGCACGGTGCAGGTTGAAAACGGAATGCTGATTCCGGAAACCGAAACTCAGGAAGGTTTTGAACTGGGGCTTAACGGCATTTTGGTGTCGAATATGGGATCGCATCTGGGCTGGCCTGATTTATTCAGTCCCACCACCCGCAGTTCGGGGGTTGGCCGCTTTGGGGTAATGGATGCCGGCCTTTTTAATGGGGACGGACTGCTGCCGGCGGTGCCCACTGCCTGGACCCGTATTTTTGCCGGGTGGGAAGAACCCGCTACTATTTTCTATTCTCCCAATGAACAACTGCGGATATATCCGGCTTTGTCGGATAATCCGCAGCAGGTTTACCGCTTCCCGATCAACAGTAATGAATATTTTCTGGTGGAGCACCGCTATGACGGCCCCAAAAATCTGGACAGCCTGCGGGTGGAACTCAGTCAGAACAGAAACGATTTTCCCAATGTAAAAGAAGTTTTACTTACCTTTTTCCAGGATGAAGTCACCTTCAGTGAACGCGGGGTGTTAACTGATCTGAAAAATTTTGATCTGGGCCTCCCGGGCAGCGGTGTGCTCATCTGGCATATTGATGAAAATATAATTCAGGCCCAACTGGCAGCCAACCGCGTTAACGATAATCCCGAGCATCGCGGGATTGATTTGGAGGAGGCGGATGGTTCGCAGGATATCGGGCAGGTGTTTGATTTTCTAAGCGCCGGTTCCGGTTCCGAAACCGGCTGGGTGCTGGATATGTGGTATCAGGGGAATAGCGCCCCTCTTTTTCAGGAAGACGGCAACCGCTTCGGGCCCAATACTGTGCCAAACAGCCGCAGCTATTATTACCGCGCCAACAGCCATATTGTGCTGTCCGATTTCTCCCGCCCGGATTCGGTAATGACATTCCGTGCAAAGCTGGATATTTATCAGCAGAATTTTCCCCGGAAAATAGATTTTTCAGTATATGGCATTCCGGCTGCTTTAAAAGTTGTTAATATCAACCGCAGCGGCGGAATGGAGATGGTGCTGACAACAGAATCGGGCAATATACTGGTTATTCCCCAATCCGGGAGTCTGACACAGGGAACGGATTCTCTGCGCATTCTGCAGCTTGGTGAAGACTTAATTCCCTATCCGGCCTTTTTTGATCAGGAAGACAATTCTGAAACGGCAATGGTTGTTTTAACCCGCAGCGGCGGCGTTTTTGGTTTCGGCTTCAAAGACGGTTTACTGCCGGATACCCTCTTCCCTCAAAAGCAGCTCTCCACTGACATTACCACCCCTCCATCTGCCTATCCATTTGAAAGCGGCGGGTATGAAGTGTTATGGGGCGCGGAAAACGGCCGTGTGTATCAGTTGATAGTGGAGAATGGAAATGTTCGTCTGGATTCCACTGAAAGTATAGATCAGCCGGTTGCTTTTGTCCACCGGCAGCCGGAGCTCGGCAGCAATGCTGTACCGGAATTGTATGTAATAGGGACCGATGGCAGCGCATACCGGCAAATGCAGTTGGTAAGCGAAACATATCAGATTAAAAATGCCCCGGTTGGCCAAACTGCTGCCGGCGTTTCCGCAGAGGGCGCTTTTATTCAACTTGCCTATCCTGATAAAGTATTCCCGGAGGATGGTTTATTTTCCTTTGAGTCGCCGCTGACGCAGGTCCCCAATTTTACCCGGATACAATCGCTAAATTTTGCCGTTCAGGATCCCTATTTTGCAGCCGCCGGAGAGAATAAGTTATTTTTATTCAATTCCAATTTTACACTGGCAGATAATTTCCCGGTAGAAATTGATCAGCCGCAGCACACTTCCAATTTAAAATTCCCGGTGCTTTCCGCCCGCTTTAATGACCGGGTAAATAATACCGGGATTGGACTGGTCGTCAGCGATCCTGCCGGGCTGATTGACGGTTTTGATCTTCAGGGAAAGCGGCTTCCTGATTTTCCGCTGGCTGCCGGTGATTCACTGGCTCTCTCCCCCGTTCTGCTGGACCTGGATGCCGACGGTGATATGGAAATTGCCGCTGTAACAGAAAAGGGAATGCTGTATGTCTGGGATCTGGCTTTACCGTTTGACTTCCCTGCATGGAATCAGCCGCTGGCGGATGAAGGAAATTCCGGGAATCTTAATACCGCGGGAATTATCCTGGAACCGAATCCTTACACGGATCTGAACAGTTTAATGCCGGAAAAAACAGTTTACAACTGGCCGAATCCCAATATTGATGATTTTACAATGATCCGCTATTACCTGACCAGCCCTGCAGAGGTGGACATCCGTATTTATGATCTGGCCGGTGATCTGGTCGAAAAGTTGTCCGCACCGGGAGATGCAAATATTCACAATGAAGTGCGCTGGAATATCGGCAATATACAAAGCGGGGTTTACCTGGCGCGGATTCACGCACAGAGCAGCCAGTCCGAGGAAACCCGGATTATAAAGATTGCCGTGGTAAAATAAACCGGTCGATGCGGGAGCATTGTTGACGCTTCCCGAAAAGGATACAGAATTTTTGCCTTGTTCAAACGGGTTTCTTCCGATAAAGTTAAAAAAAGAATTTCAGTAACCCTCTAAAGAATACGATGAGAATTAACTTGGATAACAAAATTTCATTATTCCTTATTTTAATCCTTTCAGGAATCTTGCAGCTTTTTCCGCTTACGGCTTCTGCCCAGATGGAAATGAACAACCATCCCGAACTTCACTGGCAATCCTTCGAAACGGAACATTTTATTATTCACTACCATCAGGGGACGGAACGCACTGCCCATGAAGTGGCAAACATTGCAGAAGAAATTTACCCCGGAGTTACCGATCTTTACCAGTACTGGCCTGAAACGAAAACCCAGTTGATCATCCGCGATACTGATGATTATTCTAACGGCGGCGCCTATTTTTATGAAAATAAAATTGAAATCTGGGCGGAAAACATGGATTTTCTGCTGCGGGGAACCCACAACTGGCTGCGGGATGTGGTGACTCATGAGTTCACCCATATTGTTTCCATCCGTAAATCCCTGAAGTTCGGACCCAAAGTCCCCGCCGGATTTCTGCAAGTATTCGGCTACGAAGATGAACGGCGCAGCGATGTCGTCCGCGGTTTTCCCGATGTGCTGGTCTCCTATCCCATTGCCGGCCTTACCATTCCTGTCTGGTTTGCGGAGGGCGTTGCTCAGTTCCAGTCCCCAAGTACCCGCTTTGATTACCGAGATTCCCATCGCGAAATGATACTGCGGGACCGCGTAGTAACCGATCACTTGCTGGACCTGAAAGAAATGAGCGTCTTCGGAAAAAACAGCGTGGGCAATGAATCCTCCTATAACCAGGGCTATGCCTTTGTCAATTTTCTGGCGGAGACCTTCGGGGATAGTGTGGTAAAGGACCTGGCCCGTTATGCCTCCTCCCGTTTTATGCTGGATTTCAATTCCGTAATCGGAAAAGTGACCGGTGTTTCTGCCGACAGTGTTTTCCGCATGTGGGAAAGCTACCTGCAGCGCACTTATAACAGCCGGCTCGATACCATCCGGGAATACCTGAAGACCGGTGAACCGCTGCAGAAAGAGGGGATCGGTAATATTTACCCGCTTTACTCGCCCGACGGGAAAAAGGTGGCATATTTAGAAGGAAGGGGCGACTATCTGTCCCTTAATGCTCTGGTGGTGAAGGATCTCAAATCGGATAAAAAACAAGTGCTGGATGGCGGAGTGGTTTCCTCCATTAGCTGGTCTCCCGAAGGCCGCTATATTGCTTATGCAAAAAAAAGCAGGCGGCCCAGCGGCAGCGAGTATTTTGATATCTTTGTTTATGATTTAAAAAGGAATGAATCGGTTCAGATAACAGAAGGAATGCGCGCCACCCATCCGGACTGGTCGCACGATGGCAAAAAGCTGGCATTTGTGGTGCACAGCGACGGATTAACAAATCTCTTTACTCTGGAGTTGCCTTCTCCCGTTACTTTGCAGGAAAATAAAATCACCGGTTATTATGACCTGGAAAAACATCAGGTCCGGTATACGATCCCGGAAGAACAAAGAAACGACTGGCAGCGCCATTATCGTAAACTGCAGTATTACGGCAGCAATTTGCAGCAACTGACCCATTTCACCGGGGGAAGGCAGATTTATCACCCCCGCTGGTCCCCAAACGATCAGTACCTGATATTCGACACATCCATCAATTTTGCCCGCGATATCGCTAAAATTCCGGCAGACGGCGGAGAACTCACTTTTATTCTGAATACCCCTACTGACGAACGTTCCCCTGTTTTTTCGCCTGACGGGCGCGAAATTTATTTTGCTGGAGACCGCACCGGAATCTTTAACATTTATTCTTACGATCTGCAAAGCGGTGAGGTAAAACCGCACACAAATGTTATTGGCGGGGCCTTTATGCCCTCCGTTAGTCCGCAGGGGGATCTGGTTTATTCCCTTTATCAGGATCAGGGATATAAAATTTATGCACTAAAGAATGTAAATGAATTGCCGCCGGAACATTTGAATTACAGGGAGAACTATCAGGCGGAAATTCCCCGCATGAAAACACCGGCAGTGCAGAATCAGGCGACGGAATCTTCCCGGTATAAAAGAAGTTTCGGGCCGGTGGGTTTTATGCCGCGCCTGCTGATCGATTACGGCACCATAAAACCCGGCTTATATGTCTATTCAAATGAAATACTGGACAAGATGTTTTTCTTCGGCGGCGGCGCCATTAACTGGGACCGCGAATACGATCTGTTCTCGATTTTCGAATACAACTTCTGGAAGCCCACTTTTTTTGTGGAGTTATATAATTCCACTACGGAAGTCTCGGATGAATATGAAGATCCCGACGGGTTTTCCACTTCGAATGATAATATTAATGTTCGTTTTAATTTACTGGAAGCCAATGCCGGTATGCGCGGCCGTTTCAGGGATTATGTGAATTACGAACTTTCCTATACCTACAGTCTTTACCGGGCGCGCATCGCCACGTTTGCCTATCGTGAACTGGCGACACCGGATATCGTTTTTATTTCGCCGCCCATTCGTTATTCCTATCTAAAAGCCCATTCTATTTCTCTGATGCTGAAGCGCAAAAAAGTGCTGCCGGAAGTGGACAGCGAAATTAACCCGCGGGCGGGATACTATGCTTCCTTCCGCGCCACCCGGGAATGGAACCATTTTCTGGATGACTTTGCCACCAACAGGGTGGTTGGGCTGGAAGTTTACAAAAAGTATTATTTTATGCGCTATGGGCTGGATCTGGAAACCTATATCCCCGTTCCGGCAACGCGGCGTCACTCTCTGAGTATGCGGCTGCAGGGAGGCTACATAGACCATTCAGTGGATGATTTTTTCCATAATTTTGCCGGCGGCCTGGTGGGGTTAAAGGGCTACAGCTATTACAGCATTTCCGGCCGCAGTCTGGCAATTGGTACGCTTACCTACCGGATGCCGCTGGTGCGAAACCTTAATTTTCA
>JBAPTX010000292.1:0-6049 GCA_049282375.1 Calditrichia bacterium | reverse complement strand
CCGGTCAGTTTTTCCAGCAGGGAGGCCACCCCCTCGCACATGCTGTTCACCAGATTAGCTCCCATCGCATCCCGGGTATCCACCAGCAGATGGGTAATCACCATATCATTTTCTTTGCCGGAACGGGGCAGGATCCGCACTTCCACATCCCGGACGCCGCCGCCGCGGGCCTGCATGCGCGGATGCAGGCTGTTGGCCAGATTTATGATTTCTTCCTTATTCTGGAGAATTACACTTTTCGCATGGGAGGAATTTTGAATATCGACAATTTGTATCTGGCCGATTAAAACCGGCTCCTGACTTATACTGGTAAACCCGCCGGCATCCCGCACCAGTTTTGCGGCAGCGCTGAAAGCGGCAATAATGGAAGGCTCCTCCACCACCATAGGCACAATGTAAGCCTTTTTATTCACCAGCAGATTCAGCCCCAGTCCGATCGGCAGCCCAAATACGCCAATTACATTTTCCACCATTTTATCGGCCTGCTCATCGGACAGAACGGTATTCCCGTTCAGCAGGTTGAAATAATCGTCTTCGTTAAGCACATTGCGTTCAAATAAAATGCGTAAACGTTCCGGTATGGAATACTGGTAAAACTTCGGGATTCTGGATTTTTCCAAACTCATTCCCCTTAATCATATAGATTACTGATTTAATGTCACACCATTTGCAGCAGGGTCTAAATTAATGATTTTATATTTTGAATGCAAAACCTTACCAACTATGGCCCGGGCTGTTTCCGTGCTGTCCGTCACCGCAATGCCGATATCGCCGCCGCCGGCTCCGGACGGTTTATAAACGCCCCCGGCAGACTGCACCAGTTCTGCAATTTCCTGGTGGGATTCGGAAAAAATATCGGTGCCGCTGGACTTTCCCAGGGAATCCATCAGGCGGCCGTACTCATTGAGTGCCTGCAGAAATTGGGGCCATTGATTTTGCTGCAGGTGCTGAAAACCGAGTTCAGCCGTTTCGGACATTTGTCCGATGATCTTGAAATAATTCTCCCGATGGCTCTCTTTGTATTGACTCACCCTGAGGACCAGGTCCCGTGTGGAGGCGGAGCGGCCGCTCCAGATGCAAATAAAATGAAGGCCGGCCGGTATGCTGACAGCCTGCACCTGCGGCCGGCCGGGGCCGCGCTTCTGAAACCGGCAGATGCCGCCGAATACGCTGGCGGCCACATCAATGCCGCTGCCGATTTTCCCCTGTGCATGATGATGTGCCTGCAGTGCGGCGGGGAACAGCGCTTCGGGAGACAATGCCGTGTCCGATGCGCTGCTAAGGGCTGCCAGCAGGGCTGTGGTAAGGGCGGCGCTGGAGCCCAGACCTGCTTTTTCTCCGCTGTCCGGCAAAAAGAAATCAGCCGTATCCAGATGAAAATGAACCCCTTCGGTCGCCTGCCGGTATAATTTGTGAGTAAGGGCGTACTGAACCGTTTCTGAAAAAAAGTGCATTTGCTGGCGTACATGAGAACTGATTTCGGGTGGAAAGATAACTTCCTGTTCCGGAGAGATCTCAAACTTAAGGTTTTGCACGTTTAAAACCGGGGCGGAAACAAGGCAGCCCCTCTGCAGGGAGTCTGATGTCAGTTTCACTTTAGCAAACCGGTTTACCGCCATCACCAGCGCGGCGGCGCCTTCCAGCACAGCGTATTCACCCAGCAGAATCAGTTTTCCGGGGGCTGCGGCAATCATTTTACTGGTTCTCCACTAAATGAGCCGCCGGACCGGGGGAGGCAATGCGGACCTGCTGCACACCCGGCAAACCGCTTAATTTTTTATGCAAGTTCTCAGCATAACCAGCGGGGCAGATTGCTTTTACCTGCGGGCCGGCATCAATGGTGAAATAAACCGGAATACCGCTGCGGCGCCATTCCCGGACGGCCTGCAGAACTTCCACTGTAGCGCCGTTCCAGTAAAGTATCCCGGGCCGTGCGCTAAGCGCCAGTCCGTGCATTTTCAAACAACTGTATTCCGCCAGTTCGCCCAGTTTTTCAAAATCCCTGTTTCGGATTGCCTCCCGCATCTCCTGCAAATCCGCCGGCCCGGTTTCCACCCACTGCCGGTAATAGGGCGAAGTCGCGGCGGTCCGGTTCATCCCCTCGGTGGAACCGGTTTTCTTCGGCTCCGCGGAGGTAACGGCAACCAGAAGCCGCAGATCCCAGTAGTCCGGTTCTGCTATCTGAAACGCAAAGGCATCTTCGGAGCGCTCCGCTGTTTTCATTTCAACAAACCCGCCGAATACAGAGCGCGCGGCGGAGCCCGAGCCCTGCCGGGCAAGTATGGATAATTCCTGCAAAGTCAAATTAATTCCGGCAGCCTGTGTTGCCGCCAGTGCCAGCGCCGCAAAAGAGGAAGCCGAAGATGCCAGTCCCGCTCCGGTGGGGAAGTTATTCTCACTTTTCACTGCCGCTCTGCTGTCCAATCCCGTTCTTTTTCGAACCAGGTCCAGAAAACGGCTTATCCGCAGGGTTTGGGCGCTGTCCGCCGGTGTTCCGTTCAGCACCAGTGTATCCCGGTCTGCGCCCGGATCAAACCTTACTGCCGTAGTTGTAAATAATTCCTTCAGCGTCAGGGAAATGGAACCCACCGCCGGCAGGTTCTCCGCCGCCTCCCGTTTGCCCCAGTATTTAATCAGCGCAATGTTGGCGTGGGCTTTTGCGGTTGCTTTCATATTTTTATCCGCATTCTAATTAGGACCGGTTTATTTTTTTATGAAAAAAATGGATCATCAGCACCTTCAGTTCCGTCTCCGATTGCCCGGATAACCGCATCGTGCAGGTGCGGCCGGAATTCGCCCATGCGGTTATTCTGCGGGTCCGGATGAGAGCGGTTGCACAAAAATACCACCAGCAACTGCCGTTGCGGATCTGCCCAAATGGAGGGTCCGGTAAAGGCCAGATGACCGAAGCTGTCCGCGGAGAAATACTTTCCGCTGCTGCTCTGTCCGGTCGGCAGGTCCCAACCCAGCCGCCGCACTCCCGGATTTCTGTTGTATTGCAGAGCCAGGTCCACGCTTTGCCGGTGCAGGATCTGACGGGAATTGTATAAGCCTTTATTCAGAAACATTTGGGCTGCCGCAGCGGCATCTGCTGCTGTTCCGAATAACCCGGCATGCCCGGCTGTTCCCTGCAGAATATAGCAGTTGTCATCATTCACTTCGCCCTGAATTTCACGGCCGCGAAAACTGGAAAAACCGCTCGGGGGAATGTTCCTGCTTTTCTGACCCGGCAGGGGACTTTCGGTTTTGATGAACTGTAATTCCGGCAGCCCCATGGGGAGAAACAAATGATGGCGGCAGTATTCATCCAGCGGCAATCCGGAAATGCGTTCAACCAGATCTCCGAGTATTATAAAGTTTAAGTCGCTGTAAGTTGTTGTTTGACCGGGCATGTTCTGCAAATGTGTGGCAAAAATATCCGAAATAACATCATCTTTTGTTTTGCATGAATTAAAAAACGGCTTCCAGGCGGGCAGGCCGGAGCGGTGCCGAAGCAATTGTTCAATGGTAACCGAGCCCAATGGGATGTTTCGCAGTTCACCATAAAAAGCGCGCAACTTTTCCTGCAGCGCCAAACCGCTTTTTTCCATTAACTGCAGTACAGCGGGGGTTGTCGCCAGCGGTTTTGTCAGAGAAGACAGATCATAAGCCGTGCCCGGTTCTACTGCTTTTTTCTTTTCATAGGTAAAATGACCGAATGCTTTGTGGTATAAGATTTCTCCGTTTTGGGCAACCAGCAGAACGCCGCCGGGGAAAATACGGTTTTCAATTGATTTCTCAATATCCCCGTCCACTTCTGCCCAGTGATAACGACCCTCCGCAGCCGGCATCAGCCGGTAAGGCCGTTCCGGGAGGGAGAGGGTCTTAACATTTTCGGTTGTTTCCTCAAAAACCACCGGCAATTTTCCATTTACCGGAATAAAAGAGAGCAAGGCACGGAAAGCTGCAATCTGGGATGCCTCCACATAGGAATAAAGCAGGAAAAGCGCTGCAGTCCGGGTGTGGTTTTTCAGATAATTAAACTGAAAGGGGCTGCCGAAAATGAGCACCACCACCGGGACCTTTTTTCCGCACAGATAATCCATTGTTTTATTAATTGCCGCCTGATCGGTTTGGGGCCGGTGCCCGCCAAAGGTACGGCTGTAAAGGGAGATAATTGCCAGATCGCTTTTACTTTCTGTCCGGGCGGAATTCACAAAAATATTAACTTCACGGAAAAATTTTTGTAGCTGCCCGTTCAGGTGTTCCAGCGGTGATGAGTCCGGTTCGAAATCGGTAAAAATAAAATGGTCTGCTGTTCCGATTTGCTGCAGATTCAGCGGGAACTGCTTTCCCGCATGCAGACAGGTGACGCTTTTCTCAGCCAGTTGGCGGCAGATGGCCACTGAGCGGGGATGGCTCAGTATTTTATAAATCCGTCCCGCCGGCGTTGCTTTGGGATGATAGCGGTGCAGCCATTTTTTAAGCAGGAAAATCCGGTCAACACTTTGCTCCATTTTCTGCCGGAATTCCGGCGAAACGGCTGCCTCGCGGCTGAGCAGGTGATGGAAAAGAGGCAGCCGTTCCGGCATCAGAAAAATGTCCAGTCCGGCAGCAAGTCCCATACGTACCTGTTCGGCCGGGCTGAAATGATGGCTGATAGCCTTCATATTCAATGCATCACTGAACAGCACTCCATTAAATCCGCAGTCTTTCCTTAAAAAATCATTTAATATATCCGGGCGGAAGGTGGCCGGGCGGCTGTTGTCTTCCAGCCGGATGTGGGCGCTCATAATTCCTTTAATACCCGTTTTTACGGCCTGCTCAAAAGGAATCAAATCCTCGTTTTGCATCATTTTAAACGTCTGTGGAATGGAGGGGAGCGTCAAATGTGAATCTGCCTGCGCCCGTCCATGTCCCGGGAAATGTTTTCCCACACAGGCGATACCCTGATTCTGCACCGCACGGATAAACGGGGCGGAAAGCCGTGAGGTTTCTTCCGGCAGCGCATGGAAAGCGCGAATATTTATGATGGGATTATCCGCCTGATTTGCCAGGTCCAGCACCGGGGCAAATAAAACATGAATGCCCAGTACCCGGGCTTCTGCGGCAATAACGGCAGCGGCCTTTCCGGTTAATTCCTCATCATTCGCCGCACCCCAGGCCATGGCATGAGGCAATGCAGATCCTTTTCCGAAAAAGGCGCCCACGCCCCGTTCCAGATCAGCGGCAACCAGCAGCGGGTATTTAGCTTCAGCCTGCAGCCGGTTCACCCAGTAATGCACTTCCGGCGGCTGGCCGCCAAAAATAATGATGCCCCCGGGCTGATAATTACGGATCAGACTGAGCAGTCTTTTTGCCTGCGGACTGCTGCGGTTGATCAGGTCCAGATGGACTGCCGGCATAAGCATTTGAGCGGCAAGCTGCCGGTCCGAAAGATGATGTGCGCGGGGTAACTTCATAATTGCTTAAATTATGTTGATCAGCCTGTGTGTTCCATTTGTGCGGGCCGGGATTTTTTCACGATAATCCTTATATGCAGGGCAGCAGAGTAGGTGCAGAGCCAGTATAACTGCCTCATCATCCGCTGGATTAACGGGCTGTTATTTTTTCTGCTTTTGCAACCGCCCGGCCGGCTAAAAAGTAACACCTTTTCACCCATTTCCGAAAATGAATAAATAAAAAAAACTTTTGAATGAAAATAGTCAATAATTATATTGGCCGACTATAAATCCCGTAAGGGTAAATCTTTTTGAAAGGAGGATTTTTTTAAATGTCTGAAGAAGTTAAAACTCAAACCCAAACCCCTCAGGAGGTGGAAACGGTGGAGAAGGAACAGCCGAAACAGGAATCTCCTGAAGAAAAGTACAAACCCGGCCAGGTTTTTAAAATGGACGAGTTGCCCGATGAAATGGAAGAAGACGAATACGGACAGTTAGATCAGGAATTGCTGCAAAAATACGAAAAAACATTCGAGCGGGTAAAAGAAGGCGATATCATTAAAGGAACCATTGTTGCCGTTACCCCAAAAGATGTAGTGGTTGATGTGGGTTTTAAATCCGAAGGTATG
>JBAPTX010000291.1:0-9952 GCA_049282375.1 Calditrichia bacterium | reverse complement strand
GGAAAGGGCCGGTCAGTGCGCCGCCGCCCAGGCAGAAATGCTGGCTGCCGATATCCGCGAAATCATGTCCGGTGATCGTCTTTTCAAGTTAAATAAGGAAACTGAACCGCCCTCTTCGGCACCGCTGAAATACGGGGATATGGCCATACTGATTCGCGGCCGCACCCATTTACAGCTTCTGGAAGAGACCCTGCGCAAAGCGGAAATCCCCTTTCAGACTTATAAGGGCAGCGGATTTTTTCAGCGGCGGGAAGTCCAGGATATCTTTTACCTGCTGCAAAGCCTCTCTGATCCGCAGGACGATTTTGCCCTGCTTACCTTTCTGCGCAGCGGATTTATTGCATTATCCGACCCCACTCTTTTTTATTTGAGCCGGACCCGCGGCCAGACCTACCGGCAGAGACTGCAGCGGTTTAATGATTTTCTGCAGAAGAAAATTCCATTATCCGAAACTGTTTACCCGGAGTTCTACTCTTTTTTACAGGAAAACGGCTATGAGCTGCAACTACCGGCGGGAGAACCGCAGGCGCTGGCTCAGGTGAATGATAACCTTGAAAAGTGGCAGGAAATGGCCATGACTGGAAAATTCAGCCGTTTGCTGGACGACCTGATCGAAACCCTGCACATCCGCGCCCTTTTTGCCGCACATCCGGATGGAGAGCAGAGAACCGCTAATCTGGATAAACTGATCCATTACCTCTTTGATTTTGAAGAAAGCCGTTCCGGGGTATTAAGCGATCTGCTGGAAACCATGCGCAAACAAATTGCCGGGGAGTTAAAGGAGGGGGAAGCTGCCATTTTAAGAGAAGAATCAGATAAAGTGCATATCATTACCTTTCACAGCGCCAAAGGCCTGGAATTTCCGGCCGTATTCCTGCCTTTTCTGGAAAAGCCGTTTAAAGAAGAAAACCTGTTGTATTTTGATAAAGCACAGGGATTTGCCTTTACGGCGGACCGCTCCTTCACCCGGAAAGATTGTGCGCCCTTCTGGCCGGAATACCTGAAGCAGGAAACCGGCCTGCAAAATACTGCAGAAGAAAAACGCCTGTTTTATGTGGCCGCCACCCGGGCCAAAGACCATCTGTTTTTATACGGTTCGGTAAAACCGGAGCACGATTCCCCCGCTGCCGGGTACCTGAAGTGGCTGCTGGAATCCCTTGAAATTTCAGCGGAAGGGGATTCTGAGACCGGTCCGGAATTTTTGAAGAGGGACCGCTTCTCTCTCTCCATTTACCGGCATGACCTGGCGGATCCGGACAAACGGGATAAGCTGCCGAATCGTGATAAAGAAACTGCTGCCGAAAGCCACTGGCCCGTATTTTCACCGCAAACCCTGGACCTGATGCAGCCGGTGCGGCCAGACCCTGCAGGCCGTCATTTCAGCGCTACACAGCTGATGCTGTTCCGGGAAAACAGAGACCGCTATTTTCAATACTTTTATTTGGGGCCCGCGGAACCGGATATACAATCGGTGCCGGGCGAAACCCCCGAAGATGCCGGCGGCGCGGTGTGGGGGTCGCTGATGCATAAACTGCTGGAAAATTTCCCGCTGCGGCCGCCCGGCAGGGATGAAGAAAAAGCCAGGCAGATTCTGTTTCAGGAAGGCGTTACCGATCCAAGGGAACTTGACCATTTGCAAAGCAAAATGATGCAGGCGATGCAAAAAATCCGTAAGTCCTCTTTAACAGAAAAATTAAAAGACCGTCCCCAGCTCAGTGAAATTCATCTGGAAATGCAACTGGCAGGGCATTTTTTCAGCGGCATCCTGGATTTTATGTTTCAAAATGAAAACGGCAACTGGGAAGTGCTGGATTTTAAAACCAACCGCATTTCCGCAGAGGAAGTAAAAAGCACCGCCCAAAAATATGAGTTTCAGGTAAAGGCCTATGCATTACTGGCCTCCACTGTTTATCCCGGACAGGCAGTTTATCCGGTGACCTTATTCTTCATAGAGCCCATGAAAACAGAGTGCTACTCTTTTGAACCGGAGGAATTATCGCAAATCCGGAAGGAAATTGGTGAACTGATCGGGCAGGCAGCCCGCTTCGAGCTTGAGTATTTTTCTTAAAAACGGGGAATTTCTAATGAATAAATTTTTTACTTTTATGGTGCTTGGGCTCTTGTGCGGCGGAACCGGTATGCATTGCAGCCGCGAAAAAGCGCCGCCGGAGCCGCCCCCCAAAAGAATCCGGGTGATGGTGGATTCGGTGGGTTACGCCACCGGCCCGCAGCAGATGGATGCCCTGATTCCCCGGATTAATGCCGCCAGTGGAGAAGAGCGCCGCCAGATACTGCAGCTTTACAAAATTGACGGGCAGCAGCCGGTGCCGCTGGTGATTTCCCCCCATGATGATTATACTTATGCCGGCAACCTGTATCCCTATGCACTGCAGCATCTCACCTCCCCAACCCTGCTTATTTTCGGCGTGGCCCATAAAGCGGCCCAATTTGAGGTGGCGGATCAACTGGTTTTCGGCAGCTACACCCATTGGATGGGACCTTACGGGGAGATCCCGGTTTCGCCCCTGCGGGACAGCCTGACTGCCGCTTTGCCGGCGCAGAGTTTTATCATCAACGACAGTTTACAGGCAATGGAACATTCGATTGAAGCGCAACTGCCTTTTCTGCAATATTACCATACTGATTTCCAGATAATCCCCATTCTTGTTCCTTATATGAAATGGAGGCAAATGCAGGCGCTTTCCACCACCATGGCGGAGAACCTGAACCGCATAATGGAAAAAAGGAACTGGAAGTGGGGGGAAGATCTGGCTTTTATCATTTCCAATGACTGTGTGCATTATGGGGATGAAGGATGGGGCGGCAGGAACTTTGCCCCCTACGGCGCGACCGAAGAGGGATATCAGCAGGCCACCAATCACGACATGAATATTATCAGTGAATGTCTGATCGGTCCGCTGGACCTGCAGCGGATAAAGCGGCTGCTTGATTATACAGTGCAGCCGGACAATTACCGCGAGTATGCCTGGACCTGGTGCGGGCGTTATTCCCTTCCGTTCGGTCTGCTGACCGCCTATCACCTGAATCAAAAAGCACACCGGATGATGCTGAGCGGAGAAATGCTGCGCTACGCAACCAGTGTGTCAGACCCGCCCATTCCGGTGGATGATCTGAGTATGGGCGCCAATGCCCCCGCAAATCTGCACCACTGGGTGGGCTATACGGCCATTGCATTTCATTTTTGACAGAACTGGCGGGGAGAACGGGAAGCGGTCTACCGTCCGGCTGAACTTCTCTGGCGGTGCATTTCATGAAAAATAATGCCGGCGGCCACCGAAGCATTTAAGGATTCCGTTTTACCGCTTTGCGGAATGTGAAAAATACCGTCGCTTTCTTTCTTCAGTCCGGGCCGGATGCCGCTCCCTTCGCTGCCAATAATGACTGCCGTGGGCTTAGCAAAATCCATTTCCCATAAACTGTTACTGCCGGCAGCATCTGCTGAATAAATCCACAGACCACTTTCTTTTAAATACCGGATGGCCGCAGGCAGCCGCTCTACCTTACACAGGCGCTGGTGAAAGACGGCCCCGGCGGAGGCTTTTACCACAACATCGGTAACCGGAACACTGTCCTGCAGCGAAAAAATAATTCCATGTATCCCCAGCACTTCCGCAGAGCGGATAATCGCGCCCATATTGTGAGGGTCCTGAATACGGTCCAGCACCGCCAGTAAAGGCATCTGGCCGGTGCGCTGGATATCTTCCACCAGATTGCTGAGTGCCGCATAATGGACCGGCGAAATGAGTGCGGCAATTCCCTGATGTTTGCCGCCGCCGGTAATTTGCTCCAGTTTTTTGCGGCTGGCGCGGGTCAGGGGAATATTCTGCTGTCGTGCTTCTTTGTAAATTTTAGAAACGGCACTGTTCTGTTTTGCGGCAAGCAGATAGATTTTATCAATGGGCTGCCCGCTTTCCAGCGCTTCCAAAACCGGGTTCAACCCGAAAATAATGGGCATTCGAATTCCAGAGTTAAGAATTATAATTAAATTGATCTTTATTATTCACGGAGCGCCGCGGCTTACTCATACCGAAGGGCGTCCACCACATAGAGGTTGGCGGCACGGTATGCCGGATAAATTCCGGCAAATAATCCGATAGCGGTGGTGGTCAGCAGGGCGGAGACGACCGCCCACAGGGGAATGGAAACCGGCAGGCCCGCCAGTGCCGCAACCAATCCGGCAAGCCCGACACCGATCAGAAATCCTAAAATGCCGCCCAGAATGCACAGGGCAATGGCCTCCATTAAAAACTGGGTGAGAATAGTATGACGCTGAGCGCCTACCGCCTTGCGAATACCGATTTCCCGGGTGCGCTCCCGCACCGAAACCAGCATAATGTTCATGACTCCGATTCCCCCAACCGCCAGTGAAACCAAACCGATTAAAATGCCGCCAATCTGAATATAGCGGGCCACTTTATTAAAAGAATCCACCAGGGTCTGATTGAAAAAAATATCAAAATCGTTTTCTGCTCCGGGCTTTAGTTTCCGCTGTTTGCGCAGAATACCGATGACTTCATCCTGGGCCTGCTGGAACAGCTCCGGGCTTTTTGCCATTACCGTAATATTTACTGAGCGGTCCCGGCCGTACAATTCCTGCCAGGTAGAAATGGGAATCGCCACCCGGTTATCCCTGCTTTCTCCAAATGTGGAATTCCCCTGCGCTTCAAAGATGCCGATTACCTTAAACCGTTTCCCTTTTATGCGCACCTGTTTCCCCAGGGGCTCACTGTAGGGAAATAATTTATCCACAATATCCATCCCCAGAACAACCACCCGGGCATTGCTGCGAACATCCTGAGTGGTGATGAAACGGCCTTCTCCGATAAAATAACCGTTGTTAATGGCAAATTCGGGAGTAGCCCCTCCCAGCATGATATTGGGATTGGTCCGCTCTCCCTCATAAACGACAGTTTCTCCGAATTGCCATAATTCCGCACCGACATATTTCACCGTTTTCGCCTGCTCGCGAATGGCATCTGCCATTTCCACGGTCAGGTCCGGGCGCATTTTACGGTGGCTGTGGCTGCCCACATTTATGCGCGGCCCCCATTTCTGCACCTGAAAGGTATTGCTGCCCAGAATATTCAGTTCCTGTTCTATGGAAGAACGGTAGCCTTCCAGCACCGAAACAATCAGGATTACCGTGCCCACACCGATGATGATGCCCAGAGTGGTGAGGATCGAGCGCATCCGGTTGGCGCGTAGCTGATCGAAAGCAATACGGATTAACAGCAGTAAATTCATTAAATCTCCGGATTATTCATAACGCAGCGCATCAATGGGGTTGAGCCGGGCGGCCTTGTAAGCAGGATACATACCGGATATAACCCCCACGAGCGCGGAGAATCCATAACCGATTAATATAGTTTGAATGGAAACACTGGCATCCAGTTTAATATACTGCAGCAGAAACTGAGCTATCAGCACTCCCAATATTACCCCGATGATGCCGCCCAGAGAGCTGAGGGTAACCGATTCGCTGAGAAACTGCAGCAGAATATTCCGCCGGGTGGCGCCGATGGCTTTACGAATGCCGATTTCTTTAGTGCGTTCGGTTACCGACACCAGCATAATATTCATAATCCCGATGCCACCCACAACCAGTGAAATTGCGCTGATCAGGAAAACCACCAGATAGGAAGGTCCGGTAATTTTATTATAAAAATCACTCAGCATGTCCTGCTGATTAATGGCAAAATCATCTTCCTCCCCGGGGGGCAATTTGCGGATCCGGCGCATGGCGCCGCGGACTTCTTCCCGCATATCATCAACTGCGGCGGGGCGGGCCGCACGGAAGGCGATCTGGATACCCCGCTGATGAAAGCTGATTCCCCGGAAAGTGGAAAAGGGAATAATCACCTGATTATCCATACTCATCCCGAAAAAGCTGCCCTTCTTTTCCAAAACACCAATCACTTTATGGGGATAGCCGTTGAGCTTGATGCGTTTTCCCAGCGGATCGGTCTTTTTAAACAATTCGTCTTTTACATTCTGCCCGATAACGGCCACAGGGTGCGCGCGGTGAACTTCCATTTCTGTAAAAAAGCGCCCGGATTCAATTTCAACATTGTCGGTAAAGACATACTGATGGTTGGTGCCGATGGTATAAACGGATTCCAGATTACGGTTGCGGTATTCCACCGTGCGGGTGGCTTCAACCTGGGGGGAAATCCAGCGGGCATGGGGTACATCATCAACAATCCGTTCATAATCCTGCAGGGTTATTTCCGGCCGGTTTCGCAGTTCCCAGTAATTTCCGGTAATAACCCAGGGAAATTTGCTGAGGTACAGGCTGGAAGAACCGATGTTGGAGAATTCCTCTTCCACGTAACTGTTGATGCTTTGAATAGCGGTAAATATGATGATAATAGCGGTGACGCCCATTAAGATACCGAGGGTGGTTAAAAACGCCCGGACTTTATTGCTGGTCAGCGCTTCCCAGGCAAACCGCAGGTATTCCAGTATCACGCCGCCGGATTTCATGAACCGGGCTCTCCCTGCGTTTGAGTGATGGTTATATTCTCAATCAGGCCATCTTTTAACATCACAACCCGGCTGGCATGTCTGGCAATGAAATCTTCATGTGTGACCAGTACAATCGTATTCCCCTGTTCATTCAGGGTATCCAGAATGGACATGATTTCTTCGCCCGTTTTGGTATCCAGATTCCCGGTGGGTTCATCCGCCAGGATAATGGAGGGATTGTTTACCAGTGCGCGGGCAATGGCAACCCGCTGACGCTGCCCGCCGGAGAGTTCATTGGGCTTATGAGTCACCCGGTCCCCCAATCCGACCCTTTCCAGTGCTTTCATGGCCATGTCGCGGCGAATGCCTGAACCGGTACCGTTGTAGATTAGCGGTAATTCCACATTGTGAAGGGCGGTGGCACGGGGCAGCAGGTTGAAGGTTTGAAAAACAAATCCAATTTCTTTATTGCGGATTCGCGCCTGTTTATCATCGCTCATTCCGCTGACATCCTGTTTATTCAAAAAATATTTCCCGGCAGTGGGCACATCCAAACAGCCGATAATATTCATCAAAGTAGATTTTCCGGAACCGGACGGGCCCATAATGGCCACATATTCCCCCTGATGCACCTGCATATTGATCCCCCGCAGGGCATGGACCTTTGTGCTGCCCAGAATATATATTTTGTGGAGATCTTCTATTTGAATGATCGATTCATTCATCATTACGACTCCTCTTGAGAAGCAATGCGGCTTTTCTCCTCATTATTAACCTTAATTTTCTCCCCGTCTTCCAGGGTTCTGCTGAGAATGCGGAAGGGGCCGGTAATCACTTCTTCACCTGCCTGGATGCCCTCCACCACCTCATAAAAATTATCGTCACTGATTCCCACTTTTACCGGCCGCACCCGGGCAATACCATCCTGATTCACAAAAACAACTTCCACCAGATCCGATTCCTGCGATCCTTTCTGGTTCTTGTCTGCTATCGTTTCCGCTTCACGCTCGGCAGGGGTACTCTCCCCCTCCGCCCCTCTTTTTAATTCACGGGGTTCCCGCGCGGTTAAACTCTGGATGGGAATATTGATAACATTTTTATGCGTTTCGGTGGCAATGTCGGCAATGGAAGACATGCCCGGCCGGAAGGAAGGCAATTTTTCCAGCAGTTCAATTTTTACCTGATAATTGGTGACTTCCTCCATGGTTCCCGCCCCTTTGGTTTGGGCCGAATTGGCAATTTCCCGTACTACTCCCAGAAAGGAGGTATCCGGAAAAGCATCGATCTCCACTCTGGCGCTGTCATTCAGAGATACATTGATGATATCATTTTCATTCACTTCCACGCGCGCTTCCATACGGGAAAGATCCGCAAGCACCAGAATGATATCTTCCTGAAACTGGGAACCCAGGGCAATTTCCCCTTTCTCTTTATTTTTATTAATAATGGTGCCTGCCATGGGCGCTTTCAAAACGGTTTTATCCAGAGCATCCTGGGCCTCTTTTAAACTGGCCTCCGCCTGACTCAGCTGGCTGAGCGCCCGGTCGTATTTGGCTTCGGCAACCTCCAGTTCCGAAGAAGATACCAGATTTTTTTCGTGAAGCTGCTTAACGCGGTCAAATTCGCTTTTGGCCAGTTTTACATCGGCCCGCGCTCCCAGAATGGTTGATTTTGCCCGGTCCAGCATGGCTTCGTACTGCTGGCTGTCCAGCCGCACCAGAATCTGACCGGCCTTCACCGAATCGCCTTCCTGTGCATTTAACTGCAGAATTTCTCCGGCCACTTTGGCACTGATGTTCACCTGTGTCATGGGATAGATTTTACCGTTGCCGGTTACCTTCTGGGTAATATCCGCCCGGAAGGCCTCTTCTGTCTGCACTTCAACCGCATCTTCCTCGCTGCGTAAATTGGCAAAAATTATTGCAGCTACGACCAGCACACCAATGATGATCAGGATTACCTTCTTCATAAATTTTTTCCCGTTTTAATTTTCCGGTACCAATGCTCCCAGGGCCTGCTGTAATTCCGCATAAGTAATATAGGCATCAAACTGCGCAGCGACTAAAATCTGCTCGGAAGTCGCCAGATTGACCTGGGCGTCCCGCAGATCCAGCAGTGTTCCGGAGCCGAGACGATAGCGCTCTTCCGCCAGCCGGTAGTCCTCCTGTGCGGAATTGAGATTGGTGCGGTTCACTTCAATAATTTCATTGAGCGCTTCCAGATTGTGGTATAAGGTCCGCACCCGGGATTCCAGAGTGAGTTTAGAATATTCCAGTTGTTCAGAGACATAGCGTTTGTTCAGTTCCGCTTTCTGCACGCCCAGATAATCGGAGAAACCGTTAAACAAATTCCATGACAGATTCAGGCCAAACCGCCAGGAATATTCCCGGTCGAATTCTTCATATAAGCCCTGAAATCTGGGAACGCTGCGGCCGTAGCCGTAAAAAGCGTTCAGGTTAGGCAAGAAAGCGCTCCTGGCATTCCAGACCCCATATTCCGCACTGCGGATATCATAGCGCTGCGCCTGCACTTCGGGATTTTTATGCAGTGCGGTCTGCACCAGCGAATCAAGATCTTTTACATCTTTTTCGAAAGCGACAGTGGAATCAATCTGCAGCGGCGCATCCGGCTGGCGTCCCATCGCAATGTTGAGCGACTGGCGCGCTTCCCTTTCGGTATTCTGCTGGTTCAGCAGAGAAATCTGATCGCTGCCCAGATTTACCTGCGAGCGGTACACATCAATCTGGGCAACAGAACCGACCTCATACATGCTGCGGACACGGGTGAGTTGATCTTCACTGCGCCCCACAGCCTGCTTCTTTACCTTCAACAATTCACTCTGCTTCAACAAATCCATAAATAACTGCCGCACAGTTACAATTACATTCTGCTGGGCGGAATAAAATTCGAAATCACTGCTCCTTTTATTCCATTGGCTTTGTTTAATATTAAAATACCAGCGGCCGCCGTCGAAAATGGTCTGGTTAATATTCAGGTCGGCTGAATAAAACCGCCCGGTAGTGACCTCTACGGTGGGTGCAATATTGGGATTTTCTCCCACATAGGTGCCGCCAATGTAAGAAGTCGGTCCCTGTTCGTACTTACTGCCGCTGAGGCTAAAATTTACCGAAGGTAAAATATTGCTGTAGCTCTGAAGGTAATTTTTATGGGCGATCCTGTTATCAATTTTTGCAAAATTTAAGTTATAGTTGTTTTCCAGGGCCATATCCACGCATTCCTGCAGGGTGAAAACGGGACCATTGGCCTGCGCGGCCAGCATTGCCGGTAACAAAATCAAAATTGCCGCAATCAGACTTAACACTTTCATGACTTCCTCCACCTGGTTTGTCTCGAATAGAAATTGAAATAAGATTGTTGACTTCCGAAAAAATTACCGGCGGAATTTACATTAACCCCGAAAATAAACCGGCAATTAAAACCCGGAAAATGATAATATAGATCAACC
>JBAPTX010000290.1:0-6967 GCA_049282375.1 Calditrichia bacterium | reverse complement strand
GTGGCGGCGATGGGCGCAGTGTTATACCTGGGCGGCTGGAAAGGTCCTGTTTTGCCGGGGCCGCTCTGGATGCTGCTGAAGACGTTTGTATTGATGGCGCTGATGCTGTGGCTGGGGATGAAAGTAAAGCCGCAGACCACTGCCGGAATGCTGTCGCTTTCCTGGAAAATATTAACACCGGCAGGACTGCTGAACGTGCTGATTGTCGGCGCATTAATCCTGCTGGGGGTGGGGGTAAAATGAGTATCGGACCATATGCCCAATGGTTTGCTTTTACCGTCTTTACCCTGATTTCCGTTGCCGGCGCGCTGGGGATGGCCACCACTATGAGCATGTTCCGCAGCGGCATATTCCTGATGGGATCGTTCATCGGAGTGGCCGGCCTGTTCATCCTGCTTTCAGCCGATTTACTGGCGTTGCTGCAGATCATGATGTACATCGGCGGCATGCTGGTGATGATTCTGTTCATGGTTTTGTTCGCCCACGATCCCGGCGGTTCCATGATGGCAGGAATGGAGATGTCGCTGATTGAAAGATTCTTCAGCCTGGGAATAAAGCCGCAGAAAATGGAGATGGATCATGGAAATTCCGGCGAAAATCATTCTCACAGCAATCATGCAGACCAGGATTCAAAGCAGAAAAATGATCAGCAGGACCATTCCGCGGGAGAACAGGAAAATGGAAATTCCCATTCCCCGGGCGAACAGCAGGAGCACAGCGGCCATAGCGGAATGGATATGTCCATGACCACTCCCGTTAAACGTGTCGCGGCGGTGCTGGGCCTGCTGATGGGAATGCTCCTGATGCTGCTGCTTCTGTTTCGTCCCGCCTGGAAACTGAGCGGTGAAACACCGGATCCCGATTCCGCCGAAAGGGTGGGGCAGTTGCTGATGGGCAAATACATGATGGCATTTGAGGGCGCCGGCCTGCTGATCCTCATCGGCATCTTTGGTGCGGTGCTGCTGGCGCGCGCCGGAAAATTTCCCGATAAATCCGGCCGGACAGCCCCGGTGGCAGTGGATGAGCAGCCTCCGCCCCTCAGCGAAAAAGAATTTTCACCGACGCAAAAAGAAAAAACACCGCCCTCCCTCCGCATTATCGATATTCACATAGACAAAAAAGAGGACACTTCTGCATGATCATCCCTTTGACAGCCTTCCTGTTGGTGGGCGCGATTTTATTTGCAATTGGTCTCTACGCAGTGCTCGCGCAGCGCACTGCCGTGATGATCCTGATGGGCATTGAAGTGCTGCTGAACGCGATTGGATTGAATTTGGTGGCATTCTGGCGCTTTGTGCAGCCGGGGGATTACTCCGCGCAGATATTTACCATTATCATTGTTACCATTGGCGCAGTGGAAATGGCAGTAGGGCTGGCGATAATGATGATGATTTACCGCAACCGGCAGACGGTGCAGGTAGATAAATACGAGGATCTGAGCGGATGAGCGGATTGCTGCTGACCATTCCGCTGGCCCCGCTTTTTGCGGCACTATTGATCATTTTATTCGGCAGGCGGCTGCCTTTCCGCGGCGGTGAACTGACCCTTACCGGCAGTCTGGTTTCGCTGCTGGCATTGATTCTCATCGCACAGCGTGAATTCGCCATAGAAACTCTCTGGCTGCACACCGGCGGATTTTCTCTGACGCTCGGTTTGCAGGTAACCCGACTCAGCTACTGGATATCCCTGCTGGTGGCGGCGGTCGCTTTAGTGGTGAATTTATATTCTTTGCAGTATATGAAGGAAGAACAAGGCCTTCCCCGCTTCTTTGCCCTGATGTCCTTTTTCATAGCCGCCATGCTCACCCTTGTGCTGTCCGGTTCACTGCTGCTTTTATTCGCCGCCTGGGAAGGTGTGGGACTTGCATCTTTTCTCCTGATCGGTTTTTGGTATAAAAAAGACGATGCCCGGCAGGGCGCGCAGCGGGCCTTTCTCTTTACCCGGCTGGGGGATGTCGGTTTGCTGCTGGGCTGGTTATGGGCGCTGCTGCTGACCGGCAGCACCAATATTGATGTATTTTTACAACAGATTCATTCGGGAACGATCCCGGCGGCAATTATCCCGGCGATTGCTGTTCTGTTTTTGGCCGGCGCTGTGGGCAAAAGCGCTCAACTGCCGCTCTCAAGCTGGCTTTCCGCCGCCATGGCCGGACCCACACCGGTATCGGCGCTGATTCATTCCGCCACTATGGTGGCCGCCGGCGTTTATCTGATTTTGCGTTTTTTTCCCCTGTTTGAATCGGCGCCTGCGGTTTTGACTCTCATATTCTGGACCGGCGGTATCACCGCACTTTTTTCTGCGCTGGTTGCCACTGGGCAGTATGATTTGAAAAAAATACTCGCCTGGTCCACCAGTTCACAGTTGGGGGAAATGTTTTTCGCACTGGGGCTGGCGGGCCCGCTTGCCGCTGTCTATCATCTGATCACCCATGCAGCTTTCAAGTCCACCTTGTTTCTGGCTGCCGGTGCCGTGGACCATGCAACCGGCACACGCAGGCTGGACCGTCTGGGAGGAATGGCCAAATTACTCCCGCTGACCGCAATTGTATTTCTTGGCGCTTCCCTGGCGCTGGCGGGAATCCCGCCGTTCTCCGGATTCTGGAGCGAAGATAAAATCTTATCCGCTGCTGTTCATCAAAATGTCTGGAGCGGCGCCTGGATGCTCCTGCTGATATTTCTGGCGGGAATTTATATCAGCCGCGCTGCCATGGCGGTATTTGGAAATGCGGGCCAGAAAAGTACGACCAAAATTCACCGCCCCGGCAAAATCATCTCCGGTGCGATGCTGCTGCTGTTGTTTGCGGCGCTGTTTATCGGCTGGCTGCTGCACGGTAGAATCGAATCCATGCTTCCGTTTACTTACGGGCACAAAGTCGTGCTTCTCTGGAAACTGCTGTCGGTTTTCAGCGGAATTGCCGGACTGGCCTTCGGCGGATGGCGGGTGAAAGCTGCCGGCGCTGTCCCTGCTCTTGGCTCAATACCCTTCTTTTTAGAGCAGGGGCTGGAAAGAATCGTGCAGTCAGTTGGGACTTTAATTTTCCTGATTGCCGGAATTTTAAATGGGATCGAAACTTTACTGGACCGGGCTGTGCGGGCGCTGGTTGGGTTTTTCCTGTTTGCTTCCGGTACGACAAGCCGCGCAGAAGGACTGCTGGATAAATCCGCGTTGCAGGCTGGCAGGCTCACCTTTGCACTGGCGGACGGCAGCGGTCGGTTGGAGGATGGCGGTTTCTCGAAAAAGCTGGATCAATTTGCAGCTTCGTTCAGCAGGGCAGGAAAAGAGGTCCGGCGGCTGCAAACCGGCAAACTGTACTTATACACTCTGGGATTATTTATCTGGGGATTCGTCTTTGCCCTGCTGGGATTGGTTTTCTGGTTTTGATTTTAGGGCTAAAGCCGCGCTAACGGAATAGATTCACTTCCCCTCAGCTAAAGCTGGGGGCAATTTAGCAGAAATTCCCATAGCCCCGGATCGGGCTCAATAGCCACTATCTTCAGATAGTGGAAAAAAAAGATAAAAGGACCCTCATGCTGAACGTCATCATTTTCCTGCCTTTATTCACCGGGCTCATCATCCTGCTGCTGCCGAAATCAAATCCGGCGGCTATTCGCTGGACGGCGCTTGCCGCTGCGTTGATCAATCTCACTTTGGCGGCGGTGCTCTGGGGCGGCTACACCGTTTACGGATCACATCTGCAGTGGCGCACTGCAGTAGACTGGATTCCGTCCATCGGAGCCCGTTATGAGGTGGCGGTGGACGGCATTTCTCTGCCGCTGATCACCCTGACCGCGCTTCTAATGACCCTGGTGATGATTTACGTTCTGCCCAAATACGATAAACCTAAAGGCCATGCCTTCCTTTTTCTGCTGATGCAGACGGGTCTGACCGGCGTTTTCGCTAGCCGCGATCTGCTGCTGTTTTATCTCTTCTTTGAAGTCGGGCTGGTGCCTATGTATTTCGTCATCGGAATCTGGGGGCACGAGCGCCGTAAATACGCCGCAATTAAATTTTTCCTTTATACCCGCGCCGGCAGTCTGGCCATGCTGCTGTCGTTCCTGGGGCTTTACCTGTCAATGGATCCGCACACCTTTTCACTGGATGCCATTATACAGGCGCAGCCGCTGGCGGCCCATTCAAGCGCTGCCGGGCTCGTGCTATTGGGAATGCTGATCGGTTTCGGTGTTAAACTGCCGATATTCCCGCTGCACAACTGGCTGCCCGATGCCCACGTGGAGGCCCCCACCGAAGGAAGCGTGATTCTGGCCGGGGTACAGTTGAAAATGGGCGCTTACGGAATGCTGGCGGTGATGCTGCCGACATTATCCGGTGCAGCGCAGCGTTACGGGTGGATGCTGGCCGTGTTAGGTGTGATTGGAGTAATTTACGGGGCGCTGGCGGCCCTGGCGCAAAAGGATTTCAAGCGGCTGGTGGCCTACACTTCCATCAACCACATGGGCTACGTGATGCTGGGTGCGGCAGTGTGGGCGCTCAGTTCCTCCGCGCCGGTGAAGCAACTGGCTATAAACGGCGCTGCCCTGCAGATGGTCAGCCACGGGCTTCTGACCGGCGGGATGTTCTTTATGGTAGGGATGCTGCAGAACCGGGTTGATACCAGGGAAATGAATCAGTTTGGCGGGCTGATGGGAAAGGTGCCCCTTTACAGCGCCGTACTGGGTATTCTGGCTTTCGGATCGCTGGGCCTGCCGGGGCTGTCCGGTTTCATCGCTGAATTTCAGGTGATAGGCGCCACTCTTTCGATCAGCCTGTGGGCAGCAGTACTGACCATTCTCGGACTCATCATCGCTACCGGGCTGTACATAAAAATTATTATTACGGTACTGATGGGGGAAGCGCCGGAGAACATGAAGGTGTTCAGTGATTTGAAAATGCGGGAAATACTGGCGGTTCTGCCCCTGATCATCTTTTCATTTCTGATCGGGATATTTCCGGGATTGATTGTATCTCTCATTCAGCGAACCAGTGAATTTCTGTCAACCGTCGGCTTTTAGGCAAAATAGGAAATTTTTTTATGAAATTATGGGCCATATATCCTGAACTGCTGACTGGAGGGCTGGCGCTGCTGCTGGTGCCGGTTGCCGGCTGGGCCCGCGGCAAATGGCAGCAGATTCCTTTCTGGACCGCTGTCGCAGGATTGACCGCTTCCGTGGTCCTGACTGCCCGGATGCTGCCCTGGCAGCCTTTCACCATCTTTAAAGACACCTATGCCGTTGACGGCTTTTCTGCCGGATTTAAACTGCTGCTGGAAATCGGCGGCGTAATCTCTCTGCTTATAATCCATTCCGACTTTAAAGATCATCCCCAAAAAGCGCAGGCGCCAATTGCGCTACTGTTCACCACCCTGGGCGGAATGGGTCTGGTTTCCGCCATTGATCTGGGCCTGATCGTGCTGTTCATTCAAATGCTCAGCCTGGCCTCTTACCTGCTGGTTGGACTGATCCGTAAAGATCCGTTGGGAAATGAAGCCACCCTTAAGTATTTCATTTATGCAGCGGCCGCTCTGGCCATCATGGCCTACGGGCTGACCTTTCTCTACGGCATGACCGGCAGCCTGAACCTGCTGAAAATCGGTCCCGGTTTAATCGCTGCCGATTCTCTCTGGGTGGCTGTCGCTTTTGGTTTCATTCTGATGGGCTACGGATTTGAGATGACGCTGGTGCCGTTTCATTTCTGGGCGCCCGATGTCTATCAGGGCACCACCGCACCGGTGGCCGGATTCCTATCAGTCGTTCCTAAAATCGCCGGATTTGCCGGATTGCTGCGGTTTCTGCTGCTGGCGTTTCCCGGCGGATTGATCCACTGGCCGCTGATCATCGCCATACTGGCGGCTGTTACCATGTTTTTCGGGAATCTGGCGGCGCTTCGGCAACGCCGCTTGAAGCGGCTGCTGGCTTATTCCAGCATTGCACAGGCCGGCTACCTGTTGATGGCTGTGGCTGTCTCCGGCAGGGCAGAAGGGGCGGTCAGCGCCGCCGGGTATTATCTGGCTGCCTATCTTTTTATGAATCTGGGTGCCTTTGCAGTGATCACCCAACTTGAGCGGGCACTCGGAACCGGTGAAATCGCTTCGCTGCAGGGGCTGGGAAAACGCTCTCCCGTTGCCGCGGCAGTACTGGCAGTTTCCCTGCTTTCCCTTGCCGGAATCCCGCCGCTGGCTGGATTTATCGGCAAAATATTTCTGCTGGAGGCCGCCATTGACGGCGGAATGACCTGGCTGGCAGTCATCGGAATTATCAATATGGTTATCGGTCTCTACTACTATTTGGCAGTGACGGCGCAGATGTATTTCAAAGAGCCGGTCGCTGAAACGCCTTTACCCTCGGACGGCTTTTATACCTTTTCTTTCCTGCTCACCACTACCGGCACTTTATTGTTGGGCGTTCTGCCGGCGCCTGTATTGAACATCACGAGGCAGTTGGGTGAGCTGGTGCGATAATTTTAAGACTACTTCAGGCGCAATTATAATGGAGCTGTAATCAAGATGGGATTGCCCTTCTTATTTCCAGTATTTTGGATCCCACCACCAGCGGCTCCTGCCGGCGAGATCCTTCCGGATAATAAATTTGCGTACATCGGGGTCTTCAAAAGCGGGGTTAGCGGCCAGCGCCTGCCGGATTTTCTCCCACAGGTCTTTGTTTGTTTCCTGGTTTAAATCTTCCAGCAACAGAAACACATGCTCGATTTCCACCGGGATACGCGCCGGTGTGTAATCCTCAATAATAAAAAGAATCCTTTCTAAAGTTTCTGTTTCTGTTTCAGCCAATCCTTATCTCCTTTAGGATCTAAATTGTTCTAATCGGATCTCCAGGTTTTTATATCCAGTTATTTTTGGCTGTCTCCGGAGAGGCACCTATTGGCGAAAGGTGGTTTGAATTCAGAAAACTACTGGCGACTGCCTTTAGTAAACTAAAGTATATTACTTTAGAGTAACCGGTGTGTACTGCTTTCC